>JBQCDC010000452.1:0-2529 GCA_051961575.1 Marmoricola sp. | reverse complement strand
CGGCAGCTGGTTGTTCTCCAGGCGTGCGACCGCGCCGAAGTCGAGCACGCCCAGCGGACCGAGGCCATCGGCCACCAGGCGGAAGTTCCCGGGGTGCGGGTCGGCATGCAGCATGCCGGTGCGGAGGGGTGCACCGAAGAGGAAGCGCGCATAGAGCAGCCCGTAGTGATCGCGCTCCTCCTGCGTGCCCTCGCCGATGATGCGCGCGAGCGACGCCGGACTCTCCATCCACTCGGTGACGAGCACGGAGCCGCCTCGCGCGACCACGTCCGGCACGACATAGAACGGATCGTCACGGTAGGCCTCGGCGAATCGCCGCTGGGAGTCCGCCTCGCGCTCGTAGTCGAGCTCCTCGACCGTGCGCTCGCGCAGCTCGGTGACCAGGGCCTTGACGTCAATGCCCGGCACCAGGGGGCCGAGCGTGCGCGCCAGACGCTGTAGCTGTTTGAGATCGGCCTCCATCGCGTCGGCGGCGCCGGGGTACTGCACCTTCACGGCGACGTCGCGAGGCGCGTCGCCCTCGTTGTCGCGACAGGTGCCGCGGTGAACCTGACCGATCGAGGCCGCGGCGCTCGCCATCGGGTCGAACGTCAGATGCGCCGGCCAGTCCGGCCCGAGCTGGCTGGTGAGCTGTTCGCGGATGGTGATCGTGGGCATCGGCGGAGCCGAGTCCTGGAGGCGGGTGAGCTGCTCGCGGTAGGGCTGGGCGACCGCATCGGGCAGAGCGGCCTCGAAGATCGACAGCGCCTGTCCCATCTTCATGGCGCCGCCCTTGAGCTCGCCGAGCGTGCGGAACAGCTGCTCGGCGGTGCGCTGCTGGATCTCGGTCATCACCACCTCGGGCGCGGCCCCGCCGAGTCGCTTGCCGAATCCGAGCGCGGACCGGCCCGCGTAGCCCAACGGCAGCGCCGCGATGCGGGCGGTGCGCGCGGCAGCCTTGCGCGGGAGGTCGTTCACGTGACGCAGTGTCCCATTAGGCGCCAAGCGCGGACTCGAACCATCGGCAACCGCAACGGGGATGTGGCTGCCATGCGACGACGGCGATCGGGGCAGCCGCCCCGCCGATCGAGATCGTCGAGGACCAGGTGGTCGGGAGGACACCTGCGCTGAAGGTGCGCAGGTCCCGCGCTGCCCAGGCCAGCGCGAGCGCCAGGTTGCCCGGATCGGGAACGTCGAGGCAGCCATCCTCGCGAGGCTGAGCGCCGGCGACCACGTAGCGCTCGAGAGCGATCGGGTAGCCGGGGTCCTCGTCGCTGTGGTGGGCGTCGAGACATCGCACGCAGGCCGTGGCTCCGGGGACGACGAACGGGCCGAGCACCACGACGCCGTCGATGGCCCGGACCAGCAGGTGCGGCATGTCGCCTCGCACCAGTGGATCGAGCGCGCTCCGGTCGACCTCGCCGACGCTCAGCACCAGGGCGAGCCGCGCGCGTGGTCGGGCCTGCATCCCGGCCCATTCGAGGGCGGCCTCGACATCGCCTTCGAGCGATCCGATGATCCGCACCGGAAAGGGGCCCGGCGGTTGCGGCGAAGCGAAGAGACCCGAGCCGTCCAGCGCGGCGAGAAGCTCGGGGTTGTCGGCGATCCGTTCACCGTGGGTGATGGCCGCGAGCGCCTCACGGAGGGGAGCGGTGGCGGTCACCCGAACCGAGGTCTCCGGCCGGATGCCGATCTGCAGGCAGCCGTCATCGCGCTCGACGACGCGAGCGGCGGCGGCCAACTGGGGTGCGGGGGCGGAGGTGGGGGCGGTGAGGGGCACTCGCTCGACGCTAGTGAGCGGCACGTCGAGCGCCACGGTTGTCCACAGCGATCACGCCCACGGGGAGTTATGCACAAAAACGCCAGCGGCGGCGAGATCCGAAGATCGCGCCGCCGCCGAAGAGTGTCTTCTCGCTTGGTGAGCGATCAGGCCTTACCGAGGATGCGGTTCAGCTTGGTGCCGCACACGGGGCAGACAGCTCCGGCCATCTTGGTGCCCTTGTCGTTGACGCGGATCTCGCCGGTCGCCTCGCGCTTTTCCTTGCACTTAACGCAGTAGAACTCACCGCTCCAGGTCTCCGCCATGACGGCCTCCCTTTGATTCGATTGTGGGTGGTCGGCGGCGGGGATGCCGGGTGGAAACCCGCCGGGTCCGTGTAGAACCGTCTTCGACCCTAACTCACGCTCAGCGCAAGGTGGTGGAGCGCACGCGGTGCGCTGTGGGTGTGTTTTGAGCGTGATTTTCGCCAGAAATTGCCAAAAGCGTCACCGGGCATACATGAGGCCCTCGAGACTTCGTCGACGCCTGCCTTCCCCTTGCCAACGCCGCCGAGGTCCTCGAGGGCCTCAGTGATGCCAACTTAAGGGCGCTCGGCCAAGGGAGTCAACGGGTATGCGGGAGGATGGTTCGGTGGACCAACCGACGACGACCCGTGCCTCGCGCGCGGCGTACGTCGCCTGGTTGGTCGGTGTCGTGGCCTATGTGATGGCCATGTTCAACCGCACGTCCTTCGGTGTCGCGGTCACCGCGGCCGCGCATCGCTTCGACGC
>JBQCDC010000451.1:0-14561 GCA_051961575.1 Marmoricola sp. | reverse complement strand
CCGTGCTGCCGGTCTTGAACACGACCGAACCACCCGGTGTGAGCGTCGACGGGAGCGCCGAGCTGACGGTCGCATGCAGTTCGACGCTGTCACCGAACGTCACCGGATTGATCAGCGCCGTGACGCCGGTGACGGTGCCCGCCGCCCCGACTACCTGCGACACCGATGCGGTTGCGCCGGTGAAGTTGAAGTTCCCGAGATAGGTGGCGGTGATGCTGTGCGCACCCGGGTTCAACGTGGACGACACGAAGGTCGCCGTCGCCGAGGTGTCCCCCGCAGCAGCGAGGTTCGACGAGCCGAGCAGCGTGCCACCTTCCCAGAACTGGACCACCCCGGACGGGTTACCGGTCGCCGGAGCCGTCGCGTTCACGGTCGCCGTGAAGGTCACGGGAGCTGCATAGGCGGCAGGGCTGCCGTCGCTGGCCACCGTCATCGACGTCGCACCTTGAGAGACGGCCTGGCCATTGCCCTGATCGACGCCGCCGTTGCTCCCGGTGAAGTTCGAATCACCGCTGTAGGTGGCTGCCACCGCATACGTACCGGGCGAGAGCGACGCGAAGCCGCTGCTCGTCGCCTGACCGTTGATCACCTGAACGGGTTGCCCCAGCGGCGCCCCGTTGACGGTGAACGTGACCGTGCCCGTTGGCGTACCCGCCGCGGGAGCAACCGGGCTGATCGTGGCGGTGAACGTCACCCGCTGACCCGATTGCGCCGGGTTCGCAGAGGACGTCACAAGCGTGGACGTGTGCCCGCGCTGCACGGTCTGAGCGACCACTCCGTTGCTGCCGTTGAAGCTGTCGTCGCCGCTGAAGGTCGCCGTGATGGCGTGGGTCGCGACACCCAGATTCGACACCGTGATCGATGCCTGCTCACCCGTGCTGGAATCGACGTTGACCGTGCCCAGGACGGTGGAGCCATCGGTGAAGGTGATCGTCCCGCTCGGGTTGCCGGCGCCCGGCGCGACCACACCGACCTGCGCGGTCAGCGTCACCGGCTGCCCGAAGACCGACGGCGAACCCGAGGTCGTCACCGTGGTCTTGGTGGCCGCCTTGTTCACGGTCTGCGCCTGCTGGTCATTGGCCCCGGCGATGAAGTTGGCGTCATCGCTGAGGTAGGTCGCGGTCACGGTGTGCGTGCCGACGGCCAGATCGGTCGTGGTCATCTCCGCGCTGCCGTTGCTGAGATCGACGTAGTAGGTCTGGCCGTCGACCTTGAACTTCACCGCGCCGGTCGGGTGTCCGGTCGCCGGAGCGAGCGCCGCCACGTCGGCGTGGAAGGTGACGGACTGGCCGAACACCGAGGGGTTCGGCGAGGTGGTCAGCTTCAAGGTGGCCTGAGCCGCGGCGACCGCTTGCGTGTAGTTGGCCGAGCCGCCCGAGAAGTCACCATCACCGCTGTAGTTGGCCGTGATCGTGTGGTTGCCCACCAACAACTGGGTGATGTCGGAGGTCGCGTTACCACCCGCGTCAATCGTGACGGGGCTGCCGATCGGGTTGCCATCCGCGTAGAACTGGACGGTTCCCGTCGGCGTGCCCGCCCCGGGCGCCACCGGCGTCACCTTAGCCGTGTAGGTCAACGGCTCACCGCTGACAGCCGAGGCGTCGGAGGTTGCCAACGTGACGTTGGTGTCCGCCTTGTCGACGCCGTGTGTGACGCTGGCCGACGAACTGGCGGCGAAGTCGGCATCACCGTTGTAGGTGGCGTCGACGACGTGATTGCCCGCATGCAGGTTCGAGATCGTGAGCGTCGCCTGGTTGCCCGAGAGTGGCACGGCGGTGCCGTACGGCTGGCCATCCAGGTTGAACTGAACGGCACCGGTGGGTGAGCCCGCTCCCGGAGACACCACGCTGATCGATGCGGTGAAGGTCACCGACTGGCCGTGCGTGCTCGGGTTCTGGCTGTCCGTGAGGCTTGTCGTCGTGCCGGCCTTGTTGACCTGCTGGGTCTTCCCGGCGGACGCACTGGACTTGTAGTTGCTGTCGCCGCTGTAGGTCGCCGTGATCGTGTGAGCCGCGGTGCTCAGCGAACTCTTCACCGAGCTGGTCGCGTTTCCGCTTCCGTCCACCGCCACGGGTGCGCCGAAGTTCGTGCCGTCGACGGCGAACTGGATCATGCCGGTCGGAACTCCGCCACCGTCAGTCGACACGACATGGGCCGTGAAGCTGGTCCCCTGTCCGTGCACGACCGCGTCAGGCGAGTCGAGCGTGGTCGCGGTCGCGTCCTTGTCCACCGTGATCGGCGCGGAGTTCGAGGACGCCACGTAGAAGGCAGTGCCCGCGAAGCTCGCCGTGACCGACGCACCGCGCGGCGGATTGCCGAGCGGCAGTGAGGCGGAGGCGACTCCGCTGGCGTTGGTGACGGCGCTGACCGAGCCACCACCAGTGATCGAGAAGGTGACCGTCTGGCCGGCGAGCACTTGGCTGCCGAGGTTCGGGTCGGTCAGCTTGGCCGACACCGGAACCGCGGTGTTCTGCGCGCCGATCGACGGGCTGGTCAGCACGATCGAGGAGATGTTGCTGATCGTCACCGGCTGGGTGACGGTGGTCGTGCTGTTGGTGCAGTAGAGGAAGCCGGACCGCTTCTGCTCGTCCGCCCGAAGCGTGTAGGCGCCGTTCGGGTAGCTCTGCGTCACCACCGTCTGACTCGTCACGGCGCCCGTCGCGGAGATCGTCTGCGACCACACGGTCACGTTCGACGAGTTGATCAACGAGAACTTGACGTTGGGCGAGGTCGAGTTGAGGCACCCGGTTCCGTCACCCACACCCGAGTCGGAGAAGGTGACGTTGCCCCGAAGGGTCGCCCCCGACGCCGGCGACGTGATCGATGCGGAGGCCGGCCCAACGGCAGCCAGCGTCAGTCCCAACGCGACGGCTGTCGCCATCGAGGCCGAGAAAACCTTGCGCATGGTTGAAGTCCTCACTGGATGATCCATCCGTTCCCCGTGGAGCCCGCATAGCTGTTATTGCCAGCGAACGTGACCTTGTAGCCGTTGCCCAGCACCAGGTTCAGCAGTTGCGTCTGGCTCGAGCAACTCGCCAGCCCGTTCGCGTCGGTCGTCGCCGTGCACAGCGGGGTGCCCATGGTGCTGAAGACGACCTGGACGCCCGGGACCGGACCGAGGGATGAGTTGAGCGTCGCGTTGAGCTGACCCAGGGTCAGCGCGAAGCCCTTCATCTTGACCACCGCGGCCTGCGTGACGAAGGACGTCGGAATCTGGTTGATGATCGCTGTCTTCGCCGCTGAGGTGCTGCCCGCGAACCGACCGGCGCCCTGATAGACCGCGACGATCGAGTGTGTGCCACCGGAGAGGCCACTGATCTGTGCCGAAGCCGTGCTGTTGGCTCCCGAGAGCGGCGCCGTGGCCAGTACGGTCGTGCCCTCGAGGAACGAGACCGTGCCGCCGGGGATGCCGTATCCGGAATTGGCGGGGGTCACCGTGGCCGACACGCTGACCGGGCTGCCGTAGGACGCCATGCCGGTGGTCAGCACTGTGGTCGTGGCGATCTGCCCCACGCTCTGCGTCATGGTGTCGAGGGCTGCCGTGAAGTGCGTGTCACCGGAGTAGGTGGCCGTCACCACGTGGCTGCCCGGACTCAGGTTGCTGACCGCAGGCGCCGTGGCTGTGCCATTCGAGATCGCGACGGCGTTGCCCAACGCTGCACCATCGACCGCGAACTGCACGAACCCGGTGGGCTTGCCCGTTCCGACCTGCTGCGAGGTCACCGTCGCCGAGAACGTCACGCTGTCGCCGAAGAGCGCGTTCGGCTTCGAGGACGTCAGGTGCACGGCGACGGAGGCGTCGTTCACCGTCTGCGTCAACGTGTCACCGCTGCCGAGGTGGTTGGCGTCCGGCGTGTAGGCCGCGATCACGGTGTGGCTGCCTGGATCCGGCGATGCCAGCGTGTCGCTCTGCGCAAGACCGCTGGCGTTCACGACGACCGGGTCACCGAAGTTCTGGCCGTCCACCGAGAACTGAACGGTGCCGCCCGCGGGCTGGCCGTCGGTGGCCGTCACCTGGGCGCTGTACGAGATCAGTTCGCCGTAGGTGGAGGGGTTCTTCGACGAGGTGAGCGTCGTGGTCGTGGCCACCCGAGCGGTAGCGGCGACCACGGTGTGACCCACCGACCCGTCGCTCGCGCGGTAGCTGTCGTCACCGCCGTAACTGGCTGCAATGGTGTGGGTACCGGCAGGGAGGCTGTCCGTGCTCAGCGTCGCGGTACTGCCGCCGCCCGCATTGGCCTGCAGTGCGCCGGCACCGATCGTGACGCCGTCGGAGGTGAACGTCACGGTTCCGGTCGGCGATCCACCACCAGGCGCCACCGCGGCGACGTTGGCAGTGATCACGACCTCCTGATCCTCGGCCGAGGTGGTCGGCGAGACGGTCACGGTGGTGTTCGTGTCAGCGGGCGTGACGTGCTGGGTGAGCGAGTCGCTGCCGCTGGTGAAGTTGCCGTCACCCGCGTACGAGACACTCAGAACGTGGTCACCCGCGAGGAGCGTCGTCAGTGACGGGAAGACCGCGGAGCCGCCCGACAGCGTGACAGCAGCGCCAGACGGGGTGCCGTCCACCATCAACTGCACCGATCCGGTCGGAGTGCCCGAGCCAGCGCCCGCAGCGGCGACCTGAACCGTCAGGTCGACCGACTGACCAGCAACCGTGCTGGCGTCGCTGGAACTCAGGCTGACACTCGCGCTGGCCTTCGCCACCGAGACGTTGGCCGGAGCGGAGGAGGTCGCGTTGTAGTCGTCGTCGCCCGAGTACTTCGCCACGATGCTGTGGCTGCCCACGGGCAGCGTGTTCAGGTCGAGCGAAGCGTTGCCCGATCCGTCGACCGCCGCCGTGCCGAGGACGGTGCCGCCCTCAGTGAAGGTCACCGATCCGGTCGGGGTACCGCTGTCGGCCGTCGCCGCCACGTGTGAGCTCAGGTTGACGTTCTGGCCGTAGACCGAGGTGCCCGGCGTTGCCGAGATCGAGGTCGAGGTCGGCGCGAGGACCTTGTGCACATGGACGTTCAGACCGGGCGACGTGCTCGGTGCGAAGGTCGTGTCGCCCAGGTACTGAGCCGTGATGGTGAGATCGCCGAGGGCCGTGGTCGCGTAGGGCGCGCTGGTTGCGCTGGTGCCGCTCAGGCCGACGGGCGCCCCGAAGCTGAGGCCGTTCACGTAGAACTGCACCTGGCCGCTGGGGTTACTGCCGACCACCGGGGTCACGGTCGCGGTGAAGGTCACGGGGTCGCCGATCGTCGCCGAAACCTCTGAGGCCGAAACCGCTGTGGTGGTGGCGTCCTGAGCGACGATGAAGGACGTCGAGGACGTTGCCGCCGTCAGGTCCGAGGCACCGGCGTAGCTCACCGTGAGGGTCGCGGTGCGCGGATTGCCTGCGATCGGCAAGGTCACCGAGGCGTTGCCGGAGGCATCCGTGGTGGCGTTTGCAGTGGCGCCGCCACTCAAGGCGAACGACACCGTCCGGCCCGCCGCGCTGGCTCCGGCCAGGTCGGTCAGCGTCGCCTTCGCTGTGATGCTCGTGCCGGTCGGCGCACTGGTCGCGCCGGTGTAGGCCAACGTGCTGCAGTCCTGGCGAGTCACCACCAAGGTCGCCACATTCATGGCCGAGCCGGAGGTGGCGATGATGCCCCAGTTGGCGCGGCTGCCGTTCTTGTTCAGACCGTCGGTGTTGCCCGGAACCGTCAACGCGGCCGAGTAGGCACCGTTCGCGTCGGTGGTCGCAGATCCGGTCACTGTGCCCGTGCCCGCCTTGTCGAGCACGATGCTCACCGGCTGGCCCGCCTGGTGCGAGCTCAAGGTTCCGGTCACCGTCGTCGTGCCCCCTGCGCAGGTCAGCGAGGGCGTGATCGTCTCACTGATCGTGTTGGCGGGTGCTGCGGTCGAGACCGACGAAAGGTTGCGATCGATGGTCAGCTGCGCGCCGTTGAGCGGCAGCACCATGTGCTCCTTGGCGTCGTTCTTGTAGGTCGGCGACCACCACGTGTTGTCGACCATCGAACCGTCGGAGTTCTGTGCGGCCACGTAGTCGGTGGCGACGTTGCCGATCGGCACCGAGGCCGTGGCGGAAGAGACCGTCGAGACGCCGGAGTAGTTCAGCGTCCCGTCGAACGGCGACGAACCCGATCCACCGAGAGAGCCCGCGTTGTAGCTGAAGCCGCCGGTGTAGGCGACGTCGGTGTTGGCCGTCCAGTTGTCTCCGGGGCTCAGGGGGAAGTCGTGGGTTCGCCAACCCGGGTTGGGCGTCAGCTGCAGGTTGATGTCCGCGGTGATGCCCTGCGAGATGATCGAGACCTTGGCGGTGGCGTTCAGATGCTGCTGTTGGTTCTCCTGCAGCAGAGCCAGATCGGACACGCGCACGAAACGGCTGCCCGCGACCGTGCCACTGAAGCCCGACAGGTTCGCGGTACCGACGCCCGAGGCGTAGGTCGACCCACTCCCGCCCGTGATGGTGCCGTTGATGTTGAGCTTGTAGGCCGTCTGCCCTTGGAAGGTCTCGACGTCGACCACGCTGTAGGTCACGTTCTCGTTGATCGTGACGTCGGTCGGAGTGGACGCGTCGTAGTAGCGGAACGAGGTCTGGTAGGTCCAGGCCCAGCCGGGTGCCCAGGCGGCCGCGTCGTCGCCGGGAGCCTGCACCGCATTGACCGGCGCGACGCCGACGATCATGCCGACCATCACGGCGCCGACGGCGCCCAAACCTGTCAATCTCTGGCTCATCCGCCGCTTACGTGGTCCGCGATGCGTAGGCATAGATCCCCCCGGATCCTGAGAATTTGATAAACCCGACTTACTCAGAACGTGTTCTAGCAGCCGCGTGACGCGCGCCACAATGGCTTCCGGGCAAATTTTCTGAATCAGATTTACGTTTTCTTAATGTTTTGCATTCGATGAAACGAAGGCGTACCGTCTGATGGAACGAAACGGTTTCGTTCCATCAGACCCCTTGGGAGGTGCGCCATGGTCCCCCAGCTTCGCCCCCGCGTCGAAGGTGACCGAGAGGACGAGATCCTCGAGGCCACCATCGAGCTTCTCGTCGAGGTCGGCTACCACCGCCTGACCTTCGATGCCGTCGCTCGCAACGCTCGAGCCTCCAAGGCGACGCTGTACCGCCGCTGGGAGTCCAAGCCCGCGCTCGTCATCGACGCGCTCATCAAGGCGAAGGACATGCCCGATCCCGAGCTGCCGAACACTGGCAGCCTGCGGGGCGACCTGATCGCCACGTTCTGCGGCGCTCACGGCATGGTCAACTCGCGCGCCACCGAGGTTCTCGGCGCCGTGATCACCGCGGTCAGCACCGACGAGGAGTTCGCCGGCCTGTTCCGCGAGCGCTTCATCGGCCCCAAGCTCGCCGTCACCGAGGCCATCTACGCGCACGCGATCGAGCGCGGCGAGATCTCGCCCGACCTCGACCTGGAGATCATCGGCCCCGCTCTTGCGGGCGTCTGTCTCCACCGCGCCTACCTCATGGGCCAGCCGCCCGATGAGGAGCTCATCACCCGCGTCATCGACCACCTGATCATCCCGGCCGCCACACACGGCGTACCGGTTCAAGCCAGCTGATCCACAAGAAAGGCAGCGACATGTCCAACACCGCAACGGTGGCGGCACCAGAGGAAACTGGATCCGCCTCCAAGCACCTGGGGCTCGCGCTCCTCGTCATCTGCGCCGCGCAGCTGATGGTGGTGCTCGACTCCACGATCGCGAACATCGCGCTCCCGCACATCCGCGACGACCTCCACATCTCGCAGGGCAACCTGCAGTGGATCGTGACCGGGTACGCCCTCGCCTTCGGCGGCCTGTTGCTGCTCGGTGGCCGCCTCGGCGACCTCTACGGTCGGCGCCGGATCTTCATGGGCGGACTCCTGCTGTTCGCGGTCGCCTCGGGCATCGGTGGCGTTGCTCAGAACGAAGCGATGCTGCTCGGCTCCCGCGCCCTGCAGGGCGTCGGCGCGGCGCTGGCGGCGCCGTCCGCGTTGGCGCTGATCACCACCAACTTCCCGCCGGGTCCGCAGCGCAACCGCGCCTTCTCCATCTATGCGATGTTGTCGGGCGTCGGTGCTGCGATTGGGCTGCTTCTCGGCGGCTGGCTGACCGGCATGGACCTCGGCGGCCTCCACGGATGGCGCCTGACCTTCCTGATCAACGTGCCGATCGGCGTCCTCGCCGCTCTCGTCGCACCGCGCGTGCTCTCCGAGTCAGAGACCCACAAGGGCGAGCTGGACGTCTTCGGCGCACTCACCGCGACGCTCGGCCTGGTCTCGATCGTCTACGGCGTCGAGCACGGCGGCGTTCCGGACGCCAACGGCCTGACGCACTGGGGCTCGGCGGAGACCATCAGCTTCCTGGCGGCCGGTGTCGCCTTGCTCATCGCGTTCTTCGTGATCGAGCGTCGCGTCAAGCACCCGCTGCTGCCGTTGCGCATCCTGACCAGCAGGACGCGTGCGCTGTCCTTCCTGACGATGTTCATCGTGCCCGCCGCCATGTTCTCGATGTTCTACTTCCTCTCACAGTTCATCCAGAACGTCATGGGTTACAGCCCCCTGATGGCCGGCGTCGCGTTCATGCCGTTCCCGTTCGCGATGGTGTTCGGCGCAGTCCTGGCCTCGAAGTTGGTAGCCAAGCTCGACCCACGCATCCTGACGGGCACTGGAACGCTCCTGGCAGGTGTCTCGCTGTTCATGTTCAGCCGGATCAGCGTGCATGACTCGGCCAGCAACGTCGTCCACGTCACCGGACAGCTGGCGAGCGGTGGCCATCCCTGGATGGGTGACAGCGTCAACTACTGGTCGCAGATCTTCCCGTGGGTCGCGGTGATGGCATTCGGCATGGCGCTGGTCTTCATCCCGATGATGCTCTCGGCGCTGCACGGCATCGACCAGCGTGACGCCGGCATCGGTTCGGGCGTGCTCAACACCGCGCAGCAGCTCGGTGGTGCACTGGGTCTGGCGGTCCTGTCGACCATCGCCGTCCACGCCATCACGACGAAGGCCAAGGACCTAGCTGGTGCGGTGCAGCCGTTGCTCGCCAACGGGCCGCACCCGACAGGTGCGGCGGCCGCGAAGTTCTCCGACGCCGGTCACGCGGTCATCGGACAAGCCGCGTTCACTCACGGCTCGACGACCGCCTTCCTGGTGGGCGCCTTCATGATGTGGGCAGCCTCGGCCATCGTGTGGATGTTCCTCAACGTGAAGCACTCGGACCTGCACGTGGACGACCAGGTCGCGGGCGCGGCGATCGCCTAGGTTTCGTGACGGGCCTTCGGCCCTCCTCAACCTCCGGTAAGGCCCCGCGCAGCCCCGCTGAGCGTCCGGATCACCATGCGGACCTCGGCGGGGTTTGCGTTTGCCAGGCCACAAGCCGGCGTGAGAACCATCTGGCTCACGACCTCCTCGGTCGCGAAGCCCAACATGTCCAGCAGCCGTCGGACGCGGTCGATGACCCGACTGTCGTTGATCGGCTCGACCGGTGCCCTGCCGATCACGCCAAGGTAGACCGGAAGCCCAGCGTCGAGCAGCGAACCGAGGGGGTCGTAGCTCGCTGCGGAGAGGTGAGTGACGTCCAGCGACACCGCACCCGCGCCGGCCCGACGGAACAGATCCATGGGCGCTTCCGTCGCACAGCAGTGCGCGATCGACTGCGCACCCGCGGCAGCGATCGCCTCGAACATGGGCTCCAGGAGTGCCACGGCCTGCGGCAGATCGACGCTGCGATGGCGATGGAAGCCTGAGGCGGTCGGGATCGATCCGGCCATCACCGCCGGCAGTGCGGGCTCGTCGACCTGGACGTGCAGCTCGGCTCCGGGCACGCGTCGACGTACGTCCGCGATGTGTCCGGCCAGGCCCAAAGCGAGCGCCTCTCCGACCTCGCGCCGAGCCCCGACGTCGGCCAGCAGCCGATCACCCCGGGGGCGCTCGGTCGTCGCCGCCACGGTCCACGGGCCGGCCACCTGGATCTTGAGCGGACCCTCGTAGCCCTGTGTCAGCTCCTCGAAGACGTCGAGGTCCTGGGCCAGTAACGACTTGGCTCGCCGATGGTCGACCCCGGAGGAATCGGTCAGACGCCATCCCGCCGGCTGCAGGTCGAAGCCGAGCTCGTCGATCATGGCCAGGGTCCGGCCCGTCATGTCGGCGATGACGCCGCGCGCGGGCAGCTCGGGCAGGTGCGGGAAGTCGGCGAACTCGCCCAGCACTACCCGGGTCGCTTCGGCGAAATCCTCACCTGGCAGCGACCCGACTCCCGTGGCCCGGACGGCTTGCTCGCTCACCCGGACACCCTATGGGTGTCAGTGGGCGAAGTGCGCAGCGTCCTCTCCCCGTCCGCCGCGCTCCTCGAGGTGCTTCGTGGCCGCCTCGAAGTCATCGGCGAAGTCACGCGTGAGGTCGGCCGTGAAGCCGTGGCGCAGGACGATTCGCAGCACGGCGACGCTCTCCGCGTTGGCCGGCATCGTGTAGGCGGGGACCTGCCAACCGCGCGCTCGCAACTCGTGGGAGACGTCGAAGACGGTGTAGTCGACGCCGTCACGCAGGGCGAGCGCGATCACGGGAAGCTGCGACCCGTCGGTGATCACCTCGTAGGAGGGGAGGCGCTCGGCGATATGTCGCGCGAGCCAGGTCGCCTGGTCACGCAACCGGGTCATCACCTCGCGATAGCCCGTCACGCCCAACCGCAGGAACGTGTAGTACTGACCCACGATCTGGTTCCCGGGTCGCGAGAAGTTCAAGGTGAACGTGGGCATGTCGCCGCCCAGGTAGTTCACGTGGAAGACCAGGTCCTCGGGTAGGTCCTCGGGCGAGCGCCAGACCGCGAACCCGATGCCGGGATAGCTGAGGCCGTACTTGTGGCCCGACACGTTGATCGACCGCACTCGGGTGAGCCGGAAGTCCCACACCAGGTCCGGGTCGAGGAACGGCGCGACGAAGCCGCCGGAGGCCGCGTCGACGTGGAGCGGAACGTCCGGTCCCCCGGCCGCGGCGACCTCGTCCAACACCTTCGCCACCCCGGCAACGTCCTCGAACTCGCCGGTGAAGGTGGTCCCCAAGATCGCCACCACGCCGATCGTGTTCTCGTCGATCGCGTCACGCACCTGCTCGGGTGTGATCACGTATCGCCCGGGCTCGACGGGCAGGTAGCACGCCTCGACGTCGAACTAGCGGCAGAACTTCTCCCACACCACGTGGACGTTGGAGCCCAGCACAAGCTTCGGTCGGTCGGTGCTCTGTCCTGCCTGCTGACGACGCGCACGCCAGCGCCACTTCATCGCCAGCCCGGCCAGCATCACCGCCTCGGACGACCCGATCGTGCTGACGCCGGTGGCCGACGCCGGGTCGTCCGCGTCGAGATCCGGCGCGTGGAACAAGTCGGCGACCATGCAGACCAGTCGCGACTCGATCTTCGAGGTCGAGGGGTACTCGTCGTGGTCGATCGCGTTCTTGTCGAACGCCTCCGCCATCAGCTGTTCGGCCTCGGGCTCCATCCAGGTGGTCACGAAGGTGGCGAGGTTCATCCGGGCGTTGCCGTCGAGCATGAGCTCGTCATGGACTGCCTCGTAAGCAGCGCGGCTCTCGGTGCCCTCGGCGGGCAGCGAGGTCGCGGCGATCTTGGAGAGACGAACGGGTTGATCCAGGTCGGGCATCACGCCTCCTGAGGGTTGGTTCCTTCTCGGGTGCTGGCGATCGTTCCGGAGCCGACGACCAGCGTGCCGTCGTAGATCACGCACGCCTGCCCGGGCGCGATGCCGGACGCCGGTGTGAGCAGCTCGACGTCGAAGCCGTTATCGGTGGGCACGATGCGCGCCGGGTGCGACTCACCGTGTGCCCGCAACTGCACCTCGCCGGTCAACGGATCGACGAGGGGGCGGAACGTCCACAGCGGCTTGATACAGGTCAGGTGATCCACACGCAGACCTTCGCGCGGGCCGACGGTGACCGTTCCGGTCACCGGCTCGATGTCGAGCACGAACCGCGGCTTGCCGTCGGCGGCGGGAGTGCCGATCCGCAATCCCTTGCGTTGCCCGATCGTGAAGCGCCACGAGCCTTCGTGCGTGCCCAGCACGTCGCCGGTGGTCGCGTCGACGAGGTCGCCGCCACGGTTCACCGCGGGATGACGCTCGCCAAGCTTCTCCCCCAACCAGCCCCCGGTGTCGCCATCGGAGATGAAACAGATGTCGTGGCTGTCCGGCTTGTCCGCCACCTGGAGGCCGCGTCGAGCCGCTTCCTCGCGGATCAGCGGCTTAGGGGTGTCGCCGAGCGGGAACAGGGAATGCTTCAGCTGCTCCTGGGTGAGCACGCCGAGCACGTAGGACTGGTCCTTGGCCGCATCGGCCGCGCGGTGCAGCTCGATGACCCCGTCGTCCGAGGTCTCGAGCCTCGCGTAGTGACCCGTCACGACCGCGTCGAAGCCCAGCGCGAGGCCGCGCTCGAGCACCGCCGCGAACTTGATCTTCTCGTTGCAGCGCAGGCAGGGGTTGGGCGTGCGACCGGCGGCGTACTCGTCGAGGAAGTCCTCGACGACGTCCTCGTGGAACCGATCGCTCAGGTCCCAGACGTAGAAGGGGATCCCGATGACGTCGGCGGCACGGCGAGCGTCGTTGGAGTCCTCGATCGTGCAGCAGCCGCGGGCACCGGTTCGGTAGGACTGCGGGTTGCGTGAGAGTGCGAGGTGGATGCCGGTGACGTCGTGTCCGGCCTCGACCGCGCGCGCCGCCGCGACCGCCGAGTCGACCCCACCCGACATGGCAGCAAGAACCCTCATCTGGCCTTCCCGACCATGCTGGCCGCGCGTGCGCGCTCCACGATCGGGCCGATGGCGGCGATCACCGCGTCGACGTCCGCGTCAGTCGAGGTGTGCCCGAGCGTGAAGCGCAACGACGAGCGGGCGTCGTTGTCCGCGACGCCCATGGCCAGCAACACGTGCGAGGGCTGCGGGACTCCGGCGTTGCAGGCCGAGCCCGTCGAGCACTCGATCCCGCGAGCATCGAGCAGCATGAGCAGGGCGTCACCCTCGCAGCCGGGGAAGCGCAGGTGGGCGTTGCCGGGCAGCCGCTCGCTCGGGTCGCCGTTGTAGATCGCATCGGGCACCTGCGCCAGCACGCCAGCGACCAGACGGTCCCGCAGGACGGTGAGGCGTGCGGCGAGGCCGGCCTGGTGGGCCACCGCTTCCTCCACCGCCACCGAGAATCCGGCGATGCCGGGCACGTCGAGGGTTCCGGAGCGCACGTCGCGCTCCTGGCCACCACCGTGCAGGAGCGGCGTCATCCCGAACTCGCGGCGAGCGACCAGGGCACCCACGCCGAAGGGACCACCGACCTTGTGACCGGTCAGCGTCAGTGCGTCGACACCCGAGTCCGCGAAGTTGACGGGCACCTGCCCGATCGCCTGCACGGCGTCGCTGTGTACCGGGATGCCGTACTCCCCCGCCAGATCAACGACACCGCTGATCGGCTGGAGCGTGCCGACCTCGTTGTTGGCCCACATCACCGAGATCAGGGCGACGTCGTCGGAGCTGCGCTCGAGGCGGTCACGGAGGGCGTCGAGATCC
Source organism: Marmoricola sp. (assembly GCA_051961575.1). Taxonomy (GTDB): domain Bacteria; phylum Actinomycetota; class Actinomycetes; order Propionibacteriales; family Nocardioidaceae; genus Marmoricola. Next base: position 1,019 of record JBQCDC010000451.1, on the reverse strand, counting down.
AGGCGACCCCGTGCATCCACGTCGAGGTAGTCGACCGAGACCTCCTCGGCCTCCTCGAGCCAGTGCACCGGATCGAGCACGGCATGGTGCTCGATGGAGCTGACCAGAAGGCTGGTGCGTCGCTCGTCGGCGGAGCGTCGCGCCCACCAGCCGCCCTTCACCGCGAGGTTGTCGGCTTCTGTTCCACCGGAGGTGAAGATGACCTCACCCGGACGGCAGCCCAATGCCGCGGCCACACGCTCGCGGGATTCCTCGACCACGCGGCGCGCGGCGCGGCCGCTCGCATGGAGCGAGGACGCGTTGCCGGCGTGGACCATCGTGTCGGCGACCACCTCCGCGACGCGCGGCAGCATCGGCGTCGTCGCGGCGTGGTCGAGGTAATGAGTCATATCGAACTAAGCGTACGGGCATGCAAAGAGGGGGCGAGCCGCGATGGCCCGCCCCCTCTTGCTGAGGCTTGATCAGCCCTTGCGCGCGTTGATCTGCTCGGTGGCAGCCGGGAGCACGGTGTGCAGGTCGCCGACGACGCCGAAGTCGACCAGGTCGAAGATCGGAGCCTCTTCGTCCTTGTTGACCGCGACGATGGTCTTCGAGGTCTGCATGCCGGCACGGTGCTGGATGGCACCGGAGATGCCCGCCGCGATGTAGAGCTGCGGCGAGACGACCTTGCCGGTCTGACCGATCTGCAGGGTGTGCGGCTTCCAGCCCGAGTCGACCGCGGCACGCGAGGCACCCACAGCACCGCCGAGGGAGTCGGCGAGAGCCTCGACGGACTCGAAGTTACCGCCGGTACCGCGACCACCCGACACGATGGTCGCGGCCTCGGTCAGCTCCGGACGACCGGTCGACTGACGCGGCTGCGAGGCCACGATCTGCGCCTTCTTGGCCGAGTCGGAGATGGTGGCGGAGAAGTTCTCCACCGCACCAGCACCAGCGCCCTCTTCGGGAGCAGCAGCGTTGGGCTTGACCGTGATGATCGGGGTGCCCTTGGTGACCTTGGCGTTGACCGTGTACGAGCC
>JBQCDC010000450.1:0-3252 GCA_051961575.1 Marmoricola sp. | reverse complement strand
ATCAACCGGGTGAAGCCGCGTGGCTTGGTGCTCCTCGGAGCCGTCGCGGCCACAGCCGTCCTCGGCGCTGACTTCAAAGTCACCGAGCAACGCGGTCGGCTCCTCCCGTGGCCCGACGAGCAGGCGCGCAGCCCTGCGTGGGTCCTCGCCACGGTCCACCCGTCAGCGGTGCTTCGATCGGAGAACCGGGCCGAGGAAAGGGCCAGGTTCTCTAGTGACCTCCAGGTTGCGATCGACGAGCTGGCCCGGGGTCACTGATTGGCGGGAGTGACAGACAGCCACTGGTCACGGGGTCATCGCGCCAGCGGTCTGCGCCCACTAAGACGCTCCCGGTCCGCGCACCGGACACCAAGGCGCGCATACGGACAGGAAGTTCAGCCGAGGGCACTCGCTGTTCACGCTCGGGATCTCCGCGAGACCGTCGAACTTCCTGTCGCTGTGACACCAACTGCACTCCGCCCCCTAAGGGCAGTTCGCCTCGGGCAGCCACCCGCCGAGTGGCCGCCCGAGACGATCCGGTTGTCAGATCGTCTGACCCTGCAGTGCCGCCAGCTCGGCTGCCACCCGCCGGTCGTGCTCCGCGGCGTGCTCGCGAGCCTTCCGCGGACTCCAGAAGCCGGCCATCAGGAAGATGAACGGAATGAAGAGGAGCTCACCGACAACGGCCATCCAGAAGTAGGCCCGCCACTGCCCCGGTGCGTCCGTGACGGCCTTCTGGACAACCGGACCCTTGGCCTGCAAGTAGTTCAGATCCTTGGCCGGCACTGCCCCCAGGGCCTGCAAGGCGTTGCCCGCGGTCTGAACGGCGGGCCCGTTCGTGTTGAGGAAGAGCAGATCGGAGGTGGGCACGGCGGCAGCAGCGAGCAACCGGTTGGTCGCCGCCGTTGCCGAGATCTTGAAGCCCTTCGCAATCTCGCCGACCGCCGTGGCCTGCGCCTGTTGGTCGTTCTGGTTGGCAAGAAGCGCAGCCTGCGTCTTCGGATCGATAGCGGCGATTGTTGCCAGCTGCGTCTTGTAGGTGGTGCTCAAGGTGATGACCTTGCCCACCACCGCGACGCTCTTGCCCGAGATCTCGCTGACCGCCTGGGCCTGGACCGTCGGGTCGTTGGGCTTCGCCGTCAGAGCGGCCGAGGTCGCCGGCGTCAGCTTGGCCGCGGTCGCCAACTGGCTGCTGTACTTGGTGGCGAGGGCCTGTACCTGCGGACCATCGGTGACCAGGGTGTTGACGGTGTTGACCACCGTCGGCCCGAGGATGATGGCCGCTGCGGCGATCGTGCGAATCGTGAGGCCCCACAGAGACAGGCCCGTCGCGACCAACGCAGGGTTGTGATCCTCAACCGTCTCGGTGTAGCTGGCCATCCAGGGCGCGAACCCCATACCGAGGAAGATCGCCAACAACGACAGCCAGAGAGCGAAGGTCGTGTAGCTGGTGTGCGTGCTGGTGGTGACCTCGATGAAGCCGATGGTCGCGACCACCGAGCCGATTGCCCCGATGAGCATGAACGGCTTGCGGACCCGGAACCAGTCGGAGAGCGCGCCCACGACGACCAGCGACACGGCCTGTGAGGCCCACATCCAACTGGCCAGTGAGTTGGCGCGAGACTCGGAGTAGTTGAAGACGATCTGGAAGAACAACGGGAAGAAGGACACGGCCACGTAGTAGATGAAGAAGAAGAGGCTGATCCCGATGGCCGACCCCCAGATGTCGAAGCGCATCATCTGCCGCAGCGGGTTCTTCAAGGCACCCTCGACGTCGATACCGCGCGCTCGGGCCTCGACGATCGCCAGATCCTTCTCGCTGACCAGCACCTGATCACGGAGTTCCGGAGAGAGTTCGCGCAACCACAGCAGCGCGATGACGAAGACGACCAGACCAGCGGCTCCACAGATCCAGTACTGGTCCTGCCAGGCGTGCAGGTGGGGGGTCCAACTCACCACGACGGTGGAGACCAACGAGCCGAGAACCGGACCCAGCGTCCAGAAGCCCATCGCCGATGCGCGACCCATCTGCGGGCTGAAGTCACGAACGAGCGCAGGGGTTGCGACGAGAACCACGCCCTCCAGGGCACCGAGAACGGCGAACCAGAACAGGACCGCGAACGGTGTGTGCGCACTGGTGAGACCGAAGAGACAGACCAAGGCGCAGCCGAGTACTCCGACCGTGACCAAGTTCGCGCGCCCGTACTTGTCAGTGATTCCGGCAGCCATCGATGTCAGCGCGCTGGCCACCACCGAGATCACACTGAGCCACACGAAGTACATGAAGGACATGCCGGTGCTCTTCAGCAGGTTGTCGCTCACGCTGTTGGCCACGTAGTACTGGTAGTAGAACAGCACCGTGGCCAGCACCACGATCGACAGGCACACCAATCGAGTGCCGATCGCCGGGTAGTGATGGAGCTCGCGCTTCCAGAGTCGGCTCACGCCGGTCGTCGGCGCCGGCCGCTCCAATACCTGTGTATTCATCGCTGATCTCCTTGCCTGTCTATTAAAGGCTCACGACACGGTCGCGGGCTCGTCGAACTGTGCGAATGAGTTGGTCACCGACGCGCCCTCGCCCTGGAGCAGGAAGATCGGGTCGGCCATGACGCCCTGGTACTCGACGAACCCGGTGCCAGGAGCGCAGACGGACCAGCCGAGCAGGCGCTGGATGTCCTCGTCGAAGCCCTTCACGACCTCGGTCGGGTAGGTCAGGTAGGCGTTCTCCTCCTGCCGGAGGAATCCGAGATCGAGGCCGATGGTCAGGCCGATGCGGTTGCTGTCGGAGGTGTTGGTGCCGCCGCCGTGGAAGGTGCCGCCGACCCAGATCAGCGCCGAGCCCGAGCTCATTTCCGTCGGCACGGCCTCCTCGACCTTGGGGCCACGGTTGTCGTCCCACTTGTGGCTGCCCGGCACCACCATCGTGCCGCCGTTCTCGGCGGTGAAGTCGGTGACCGCCACCATGATTTGGACCCGGGCCTGGCGGTAGCCCTCGGGGTGACGCCACTGCCAGACACCGTCGTCGCGGTGGAGGGGCTGAGCGCCTTCGCCGGGGTGGATGTCGATAATCGAGCTCACGCCGACCTGGTAGTTGGGCGCCATCTCCAGTTGGTCCTCCCCGAAGAAGCCGGTCTGCGGGATCTCCAGGAAGTGACTCGCGATGCCCGCATAGATCGGGTGGCGCACCGCGGTTGCTGCGTGCTTGGTGTGTTGGAAGATGCCGTAGAGCCGCTTGGTGCGGTGGCCGGAGAAGTCGTCCTGGCCCCAGGGCGT
>JBQCDC010000449.1:0-12328 GCA_051961575.1 Marmoricola sp. | reverse complement strand
CTCGCCCAACCAGTGCGGACCGCCCTCGCACAACACCACTCCGTGGCCGCGCTCGGCCAAGGCCGCTAGGGCGAGCGAGGGCTCGACGCGCACCTCCCCCGCCAGGATCACCTCGGCATGGCGAGCGGCTTCAGCCCGCGCTTCCGTCGGAGACGCGACGCAGGTGATCACGTAGGGCTGCACTTCCGCAGACGCGAAGGCCGAGCCGGACCAGTCGAGCGCCAGGCTGCGACTCACGATCGCCATCGGCGGAATCGGGGACTGACCGCGCGAGATCCGCGCGTCGCGGTCGGCGTCAGACAGCCGAACCGGCCCATACCCCTCACGCCGCACGGTCTCCGCGCCCACGAGAACGACGTCGGCGATCGACCTCATCCGTCGGAACAGAGCTTGATCGGCATCAGTCGACAGTGACCCGACGCGCCCGTGGAACCGCGCCGTTCCGTCGAGGCCGGCGACCATGTGCCCCACCACCCAGCACTCGTGGCGCGGTGACGAACGATCGACCGCCAGATACGGCGCCATCGGATCCGGAAGCTCAGCCCCTGGCTCTAGCGATCGCACGGCTCCACCGTAGTGGCGCGGTCACTGCCCAAGCATCAGCCGGGCGGCATCCTCCACCGACTCGAGCACCGACTCCGGCTTCTCGGCTCCCGTCACCCAGCCGGCCATCGCTGCGAACCACACCTGAGCAAGGGCTCGCGCCATCGCCTGCTCGCGAACCGTCGCCTCCCCGACGGCCAGCGCCCGAACCGCGCGCTCCTGGAGTGAGTCTCGATAGGTCACCAGCAACGGAAGCGCGCGCTCGTCGGGCGCGACCAGGGCGGCCATGATTCCGCTCGCGACCTGAGGCAGCGCCAGGAGCACCTCGGTCGACCGGCGAAATGCATCGAGAACGCGCTCGAGCGGATCGCCGGATCCCGCGACCTCGGGAAAGAAGTCCGTCGACACGGCGCGTTCCACGAATGCCGACAGCAACAGGAAGTTCTTGCTTGGAAAATGCTGGTGCAGAGTCCTGGTGGAGACCTTCGCGCGCATCGCCACATCGCGCATGTTCATCGTTTCCATGCCGCCCTTGAGCGCAAGCGAAAAAGCAGCGTCGAGGATGCGCTGCCTAGGTGCGGGGTCGTCCGAAAGTGTCGCGATGCGATTCACCCTAGGTGACCCAGCGCGATGTCGCGGCGAATATTGACCACAGGTAAGACTGGTCTTACCTTATCCGTGGAAGGTTTCCCCCGTACCTTTCAAGCACGGCGACGGGTGGCCGCGGAGACTCCCTGAGTCACCAGTCGGCCACCCGGAGCTGTGTCTTTCGACTACGGCAGTCTGCCGCCGGGGAAGTACTTCGCCTCGCTGCTCCACCTGAACGCGAACGTCGTGTCGTGGGTGTCCGAGCCCAGATACAGCGCGGCATCGCCCCCGTTGGAATAGCCCGCGGCACCCATCACTCGGGGTGAGCCGTATTTGGCCAAGATGTTGCGCCGGTGTGCCCAGCATCCCGATGTGTTCCTCGACGAGCAGGCCATGTTCGAGCCACCGATGCCGTCCTGATACATCCACAGATACTCGGTCCAGAACGCGTTGTAGGTGGAGGACCAGTTGGATCCGCCATCCCTCGTCCAGGACGGGAACGCCGGGTCGGTGTGCCCCTTCGATCCCCGCGCCGCAACCTGGTCGAGGGTCGAGTTCAGTCCGACGAACGCAGGCAAGCCACGTACTCTGCGGTCGAGGTTGGTCAGCACCAAGATCTGCTCGGGCACGGTGAGCGAGCGGAAGTTCCTGGGCAGCACCAGCTTGCCGAGATGCTCCTTGGCCCGCGCCGCGTTGAAGTTGCTCAGCGCCCCTGTCATGCAGGCGTCCGTAATGGTCGCCGAGCTCGGATTGCAGTTCCGGATGCCCCTAGTGGCGGTGTTGGTCAGGGCATCGGCCGGAGTAAGTAGCGAGACTCCGAGCACGGCGACGACGGTCGCCACGAGCAGGTGCGCACGCACAGGACGTTTGAACATGTGGGGCTCCTTCGCGCCTAGATGACGTCCGGTCCCCGAAGAGCCGCCCCCGCGACAGGGATGATCATGCAGCCCAGTGACTCAACTGCGCAACAGGAGCCACAGAGAAAACTTTGGCAACATACGTGTGCAGACGTCTCTCAAGCGCACTCTCGGTGACAATTACGCGCGCGCGGGCGCGGTGCGGGAGAGTCGCACGCCGGCTCGATCAAGCATCCCGCGCGACGGCGCCGAGTTCTCCAGGGCTGCGATGAAGTCGTCGCCGGGGATGCGCAACAGGCGGCAGGTGGTCGCGGTCGTGACCGTTGCCGACCGGATCGTGCGATTCATCAGACCCAACTCGCCCACATAGCCGGGCGCCTCGATCTCGGGCAGATCGATTTCGGGCCCGTCCGTGTGGGCGTGCGCGAGCAGCGTCCCGTCGGCCAGGATCCAGAGCGCATCGGACGGGTCGCCCTGCCTGATGATGACCTCGCCGGCAGCGACCGTCCGCTCCTCGGCGCTCGCCGCGAGCTGCTCGAGCAAGCTGCGCGGAGCGCCCGCAAAGAGATCGAGTCCGTCGAGCAGCGACAGCGTCGGCGCGAGACGCTCGAGCTTGCCGGCCGCCTCGGAGTCGAGGCCGCGCAGCATCGGAAGCCCCAGCAGGCCGATCGTCGGAAAGACCAGGCCCAGGACGCCCATCGCAACGGTGATGCCGAAGTTCGCGTAGAGCGCGCTCGCCAGGATCGAGGTCGCGACAGCACCGGCGAGGATCAGGGTGTCGACGGCGCCGAGCACGCGACCGAGAATGGCGCCGGGAAGATCGCGCTGGAGTGCGGTGAAGGCCAGAACATCGAGGATCACCATGCCCACACCAGCGATGGCCTGGAGTGGCAGCGCGACCGCCACGGACCCACCGAAGACAGACAGCCACAGCGGCACCGACTCGCAGTAGATCGCTGCGATGATCACCAGCGACATGCGCGACAGCCCGGACAGCTTCTGGGCCAGGCCCGCCGCGATCACGCCACCGAAGGCGCCGGCCGCGATCATCAGGCTGTACCCGGTGCCTCCGCCGTGAAGGTGCTTGGCCAGCGCGGGTGTCAGCACGGCGGCGGCATTCATGACCGCCGAGTCGAGCACCAAGAAGATCGTGAGGGCGAAGGCCTTCTGGTGTTTGACCAGAGTGACGATGCCGTCAGCGAACTGCTTCGCGGCGCTGCCACCCGGAGCCGCGTCGCCATGCGAGCGAACCCGGAGCGCCACGTAGAGAGCGGCCGCGATGACGTAGCTCGCGGTGTTGATGAGCACGCCGTAGATGGGCTTGCCGGTCAACAGGAGCAATCCACCGAGTCCGGGGCCGATGAACACGATCATGCTCTCGAGAAGCGCGAAGATCGCATTCGCCGCAACGAGATCGGACTCGGGCACGACCTCGGGTGTCAATGCGCCGGTGCAGGGCCGGGTCGGGGACCAGGTCAGCTTCAAGACGCCGGCGGCCGCCACCAGAAGCCAGAGCGGACCGTTGGTCTGAACCACTGCGGCGATGCCGACGGTCACAAGAGCCGAGAGCAGTGCGCTCCAGATCAGCACGGACCGCCGGTCATAGCGGTCCGCGATCACTCCCGCGTAGCCGCCGACGAGCATTCCGACGATCCACCCGGTCGTGACCAGAGCGGTGACCCAGCTGGCCGAGTGCGTGCGGCCGAACACATAGGCGATCAGAACCACGTTGTAGGACCAGCTCGCTCCGCCGTCGACGAGGAAGGCCAGGACGAGTGTTCTCAGGTCGCGATGACGGAGGGCAGCGACATATCTGTTGCTGCCCTTCTCGACGACAGCCGCTCCGGCGACCGCCTCAGCCATGGCTCCCCTGCACCACCGGCCCAAATTATCGCTTTTCGAGGTAATGCGGCAGTGGCCCAGAGGGACTTGGTCGTCGCCTCTTGCTTTTGTCTGTGACCTGGCTTACGGTCTGTTTGAACGTTATTCAAATCAAGCGAGGTAGCACCATGAGCTCGATCCCGGCCGCGCCGAACTGGCGGATGCCTGCCGAAACTGAGACCCATGAGGCGACCTGGATGGCGTGGCCGTCGAAGTCCTACACCCTCGGTGACACCGAGGCGGATGCGCAGGAGGCCAGGAGCACCTGGGCCGCGGTGGCCAATGCGATCGCCGAGTTCGAGCCGGTGCACATGCTGGTGCCGAGGTCCGAACGGGCCACGGCCGAGGGATTCCTCAAGGCCACGATCACCCTCCATGAGGTGGAGCTCGACGACGCTTGGTACCGCGACATCGGACCGACCTTCGTGGTCGCTGATGGCGTCCTCGGCGGCATCGACTGGGTGTTCAACGGATGGGGCCAGCAGGAATGGGCGGCGTGGGAGCACGACGCCCTCGCGGCCTGTGTAGCGATCAGGCACGCCCAGGCGTCCCCGATTCCGAGCAACCTCGTCAACGAGGGCGGCGGCATCCACACCGACGGCGCCGGCACGATCCTCGTGACCGAGACCGTGCAACTCGACCCGTTCCGCAACTTCGGCTGGACCAAGGCCGACGTGGAAGCCGAGCTCGCCCGGACCATCGGAGCGCGCAAGGTCATCTGGCTCCCCCGCGGACTCACCCGCGACAGCGAGCGGTACGGCACGCGCGGGCACGTCGACATCGTCGCCACCTTCAGTGCGCCGGGCACCGTGCTGGTGCACGACCAGCGGAATGCCGATCACCCGGACCACGCCGTGTCCGTGCAACTGATCGACGTTCTCCAAGCCAGCAGGGACGCGGACGACTGTCCCCTGAACGTCGTCCGTGTTCCTGCTCCAACGACGCTCCGCGACGAGGAGGGCTGGGTCGACTACAGCTACATCAACCACTACGTCTGCAACGGCGCGGTGATCATGTGCGCGTTCGACGACCCGGCCGATGACGAGGCCGCCGCGATCCTCGCCGAGGCCTACCCCGGACGCGAGATCGTCCGCATCGACGCCCGCCCGCTCTTCGCGCGTGGCGGTGGCATCCACTGCATCACCCAGCAACAGCCAGCGGTTTCGTGACGTCGCTTCGCGACTCCTCAACCTCCGAAGGAAGCATCATGCAGCTCCACATCGCAGAACCCCAGCCCTCGCTCGCCCGGGTCAACCCCGGAGACGGCCGCACGCTGACGGCCGGCGTCGTTCAGATGCACTGGCAGGACGACGCGCAGGCGCATCTCGCCGCACTCTCGGACGGCATCGCCCAAGCGGCTGGCGCGGGCGCGCAGGTCGTGTTCCTGCCCGAGCTGACCCTCAGCAGGTACCCCGCCGACGAGCGGCCCCAAGGCCGCCCGGCGGATATCGCCGAGCCGCTCGAGGGCGGCCCGACCCACACGTTCGCAGCCACAGCCGCGGCGGCTTCGAACGTGTTCGTTCACGCGTCTCTCTATGAGGCCGCCGAGGGGCCGTCTGGGGAGGACGGCCTCGGCTACAACACCGCGATCCTGGTGTCGCCCTCGGGCGAGATCGTCGCGCGCACCCGCAAGTTGCACATCCCAGTGACCGAGGGCTACTTCGAGGACAAGTACTTCCGACAGGGCCCTGCCGTGGTGCCGTACCCGGTGCACGTCGTGGACCTGCCTGGCCAGCCGAAGCTCGGTCTGCCGACGTGTTGGGACCAGTGGTTCCCCGAGCTGGCCCGCGCCTACTCGCTGGCCGGCGCCGAAGTTCTCGCCTACCCGACCGCCATCGGCTCCGAGCCCGACCACCCCGACTTCAACACCCAACCGCTGTGGCAGTCGGTGATCGTCGGCAACGGCATCGCCAACGGACTGTTCATGTGCGTGCCGAACCGTTGGGGCTCGGAGGGGCGCATCACGTTCTACGGCTCGTCGTTCATCAGCGACCCGTACGGGCGCGTGCTCGTCCAGGCACCCCGCGACGGCGACCACGTGCTCGTTGCGGAACTCGAGCTCGCGCAGCGCAGCGACTGGCTGGAGCTGTTCCCGTTCCTGCGGACCCGCCGCCCGGACACGTATGCGAGCCTCACGGCGCACTAGGTTTCGTGACGCCGCTGCGCGGCTCCTCAACCTCCGGCGGGAACGATCGGACGACTTTCGTAGTAGGTCTGGAGGACCACGGTCGTCTCCGTGCTCACCGAGGCCGCGGACCTGATGTCGCCCAGCAGCGATTCGAGGTGTCGTGGCGACGCCACGCGCACGAAGAGGATGTAGCTCGCCTTGCCCGCAACCGAGTGGCAGGCCTCGATCTCGGCGAGATGCTCGAGGAGCTCCGGCGCGTTGTCCGGCTGGCCCGGGTCGAGCGGCGTGATCTCGATGAAGGCCGAGAGCGGCTTCCCGACCGCGGCCGGATCCACCGTGGCGTGATAGCCGGTGATGACGCCGCGAGCCTCCAGCCTTCTCAGCCGCGTTTGCACGGCTGAGATCGAAAGGCCCACGGCCGCAGAGATGTCCGCGAGGGTCGCTCGGGCGTTGGCGGACATCTCGCGAACGATTCCTGCGTCGATCTCGTCCTCAAGGGCTGTCATGGTTCGAGGATAGTCCCGAAACAGGAAATTTTCCCGCTCTGATGGTCATCGTGCAGAAGATTTCCGACTATCCTGGAGACGCAAGCCCGCGACTCCCAGGATCGGAGGTTCCCATGTCCACCAGCCAGCTCCGTCAGGCACCGGCCATCATCGGAGAGCCCGAGGTCGTCGAGGACAGCGCCGCATGGTTGTCGCTCAAGGCAGCGGCGATCGCTCTGCAGGGCCTGCAGCAGCAGGACGGGTCGATCCCCGAAGGTCACGCCGAGGCCCGCGCGCACGTCGCCACGATCACCGACGCCATCGAGACGCTCCGCCCGCTGTTCCCCCACGACGACGCGTACCTCGCCGCCTCCATCCGCGACTTCGAGCGCTGGGCCGAGGGCAACTTCGGCGTGCCGGACTTCCTCGACTCGCTGGTCGCGTTCCAGCCCCAGCAGCACCGCATCGACGGCTTGCGTCATCTGGTCGTGTTCCCGATGTACACGCAGAACGGATCGAGCAACCGCTACGTCGAAGCGCTGATCGTCGAGGTGATCTGGCCCGAGTTCATCGCGCGACTCGAGGCGGGCGACTACGGCAACAAGCTGTTCGTGTCCCTGCGACTGATCGACTTCACGCCCGGCTACGACACGAACTCCGCGGTGCTCTTCCCGGAGACCGTGGCCATGCGCGAGATCCCGACCTTCACCTGGGGCGCGATCTTCCAGGACCGCGAGGCCGCTCGGTACCGCCGGGTCGTGCGCGCGGCATCGGACATCACCAGGCTCGAGCTTCCGGAGCCGGCCGCCGCGATGCTCGACGACCAGCAGCTCACCGAGAAGACCTTCGTGATGTGGGACATCATTCACGACCGCACCCACATGCGCGGCGACCTGCCGTTCGACCCGTTCATGATCAAGCAGCGGATGCCGTACTTCCTCTACTCGCTCGAGGAACTGCGCTGCGACCTGACCGCCTTCCGCGAGTGCGTGCGCCTTGAGCACCTGCTCACCGATGTGGACGAGCTCGACACCGAGCAGGCCGAAACGCTCGAGCAGGCGCGCCTGGTGCAGTACGCGATCATCTTCGATCGCATCTTCCGCTTCGCCATCACGGGGTCGCGCGTGCGCAACTACGACGGCCTCGGCGGGCAGCTGCTGTTCGCCTGGCTCCACCAACGGGGCGTCCTCGACTGGACCGACACGTCGCTCACCTTCGACTGGCCCTCGGTGCCGGAGGCGGTGGTCGCACTCGGCGAGGCCATCGACGAGCTGTACTGGCGCTCGATCGACCGACCGAAGACCGCGCACTGGTTGGCGGCCTACGACCTGGTCCGGGCCACGCTGACGCCGAACCCCGCGTCGCTCTGGGCGCGTGGTCTGCCCGACGAGATCCTCGCCGGCCCGCCGAAGGGCTACACCGACGCCGTACTTGACGACGAGTTCCCGCTCTCGATGTTCTATGAGTCGTTGAACAAGAAGATGAGCGCAGTCATCGAGTCGACCGCCGGAATCGTCGGCAGTACCGAATAGAAGCGAAAGAGTAGACATGACGTTGCACAACCCCGAGGTACGAGGCTTCGCCTCCGACAACTACTCGGGCATCCATCCCGAGGTCCTCGAGGCGATCGCCGCCGCCAACGGAGGCCACCAGGTCTCCTACGGCGAGGACGTCTACACCGAGCATCTGCAGGAGGTGTTCGCGCGCCACTTCGGCGAGGGCGTCGAGGCGTACCCGGTGTTCAACGGAACAGGCGCCAACGTGCTCGGGCTGCAGTCGATGCTCCCCCGCTGGGGCGCTGCGATCGCCGCGGCAAGCGCGCACATCCACGTCGATGAAGGCGGTGCCCCTGAGCGCGTCGCGGGCATCAAGCTGCTCACCGTGCAGACTCCCGACGGCAAGCTCACGCCCGAGCTGATCGACCAGGAGGCCTGGGGATGGGGCGACGAGCACCGCGCGCAGCCACTGGTCGTGTCGATCACACAGTCGACCGAGCTCGGAACCCTTTACACCGTTGAGGAGATCAAGGCGATCACGTCGCATGCGCACTCGCTCGGCATGCACGTGCACCTGGACGGTGCGCGGATCTCGAACGCGGCCGCGGCACTCGGTGTTCCGCTGCGTGCCTTCACCCGCGACGCCGGTGTGGACGTGCTGAGCTACGGCGGCACCAAGAACGGCGCCATGCTCGGCGAGGCCGTGGTCGTGCTGAACCCCGAGGCCTCCCAGGGACTGACCTTCCTTCGCAAGTTCGACATGCAGCTCGCGTCGAAGATGCGGTTCGTCTCGGCCCAGCTGATCGCGCTGCTGGAGGGCGACCTCTGGCTGCGGAACGCGTCGCACTCGAATGCGATGGCGCAGCGGCTCCGTGCCGGCATCGAGGCGGGGCTGGCCGACGGGTCGATCCAAGGCGTGAAGCTGTCCCGGCCCACCCAGGCCAACGGGGTCTTCGCGATGCTGCCCGACGGTGTCGCCGACCGGCTGCGCGAATCGTTCCGGTTCTACGACTGGGACGCGGCCAACAACGAGGTGCGCTGGATGTGCAGCTTCGACACCACCGAGGCAGACGTCGACGCACTCGTCGCAGCGGTCGCCAAGGAAACGGCTGCCTGAGGGTATTGCGCATCACACTCTCGGGGCTTAACGTTGTCGTTGTTTGAACGGCATTCAAAAGTTAGGTCTCTTGAGATGACTACTTACGACACCATCGTCATCGGCGCTGGAGTCACCGGACTGACCGCCGCCTGGCGGCTGACGCAGTCCGGGCAGAACGTGCTCGTGCTCGAGGCGCGTGATCGCGTCGGCGGACGGCTGCGGACCGAGACCCACAACGGCGTGGGCTTCGAGATCGGCGGCCAGTGGATCTCCCCCGACCAGACCGCGCTGATCGACATGGCGGCCGAGCTCGGACTGGAGACCTACTCGCGATTCCGCGAGGGCGACTCGCTCTATGTGGGTCGTGACGGCGTGGCCCACCGTTTCACCGGCGAGGCCCTCCCGATCGACGAGGCCACCAATGCGGAGATCGACCGGATCATCGCGATCCTCGACGAGCTCGCAGCCGACATGGACCCCGACCGCCCGTGGGAGCACCCGCAGGCCGACGAGCTCGACCGCGTCACCGTCGCGCAGTGGCTCGAAGCCCAGACCGACAACGTCGAGGCTCGCGACAACATCGCGCTCTACATCGGCCCGGCCATGCTCACCAAGCCGGTCTGGTCGTTCTCGGCCCTGTCCGCCGTGCTGATGTGCGCGAGCGCCGGATCGTTCACGCACCTGGTGGACGCGGACTTCATCCTCGATAAGCGGGTCGTGGGCGGACTGGCCTCCGTGCCCGCCGCCCTGGCGGAGAAGCTGGCCGGCAAGGTCCGGCTCGACGCCGACGTCACCCACCTGCACCAGGACAACAGGGGCGTTGTGGTGCAGGTAGGTGGCGAGGAGATCAGGGCTGAGCGCGCGATCCTCGCGCTGCCGCCCACACACGTCCGACGCATTCGGATCACGCCGGAGCTGCCGTGGGAGCACCGCAGCGCGCGCGAGCACCAGTCGTTCGGGTTCGTGATCAAGGTCCAGGCCGAGTACTCCTCGGCGTTCTGGCGCGAGTCCGGACTGTCCGGCACGGGGTTCGCTCCCTACGAGTTGGTGCACGAGGTCTACGACAACACCTGGGCAACGGATGCCGGCGAGGCGTCCGGTGGCACCCTGGTCGGATTCGTGTCGGACATCAGGGCCGACGAGGTCGGTCGGCTCTCCGAGGACGAGCGCCGGGCTCGCATCCTGTCGTCGATCGCCTCCTACTTCGGCGACCAGGCGCTGACGCCGCGCACTTACGTGGAGAGCGACTGGCAGCATCAGGAGCTGACCGGTGGCGCCTACGCCACCACGTTCGACGTCGGCTCTATGACGCGGTACGGGCACACCTTGCGGGAGCCGGTCGGACGGATCTACTTCGGCAGCAGCGACGTGGCGGGCCTCGGGTTCCAGCACGTCGATGGGGCGATCCGGATGGGCGCCCTGCTGGCCGAGGAGATCCTCAAGGCCTAGCGCGAGCGGTTCGGAAATGCTGAGCATCACCCGTGCAGATTTCGACGATCCCGCGTTGTCGAGATTCCTCCAGGCACACCTGGACGACCTGGCCCCGACGGCGCCGCCAGAGAGCCAGCACGCACTGAACTTCGACGAGCTGCGGAAGCCGACTGTTCGGCTCTGGGTCGCGCATGACGACGGCGATCTGGTGGGGACCGCCGCGCTGGCTGAGCTCTTCGGCGGTCACGAAGAGCTCAAGAGCATGCGGACCGACCCAACCCGCCGCGGCGCCGGCATCGCATCGGCACTGCTGCTTCACGTCCTCGACGACGCCCGATCGCGAGCGGTCGAGCAGATCTCCTTGGAGACCGGGAGCATGGCGTTTTTCGATGCCGCGCGTGCTCTCTATCGAAAGCACGGATTCGTCGAGTGCAAGCCCTTCGGCTCCTACATCGAAGACCCGAACAGCACGTTCATGACGCTACTTCTTGACGGCTCGAGCGTGACAAGCGACGGCTCGCGAGAAGCATGACCAGCACCAGCAGCGCCACCCCGGCCGCCACCGCCTCCCCGATCAGGCTGTTCGTCTTGTCGGTGAACCACACCGGCTCATACATGTCGGGGAGCGGGCCGATCTTGCCCGGATCGGTCTCGGTGTAGAGGAGGACCGCGGCAACTCCTCCTCCGCCCACCAGCAGCGCCAGCAGCGCGGTGATCCAGTGCGGCCGCACCAGCAACAGCACTGCGGCCACGATCGCCGCGATGCCCTCGATCCGGAACAGGGTGGCCTGACTGATGAAGCTCGTCTTCACCATCGCGTAGCTCGACGCGTCGTGCAGATGCACATAGGCATCGACTCCCAACCCGGCCGCAACGACCAGGCAGAACGCCCAGATGAACCAGCGGTTCGCTAACAGCTTCACGTCGATCACGTCCTTCTCTCACTCACCCACAGACACGGATCAGAGGGCCGACAAGTTCATCCGGTGAACCGACGACCGGCCTGCGCCGTGTCACCTAGGAGAGCAACCCATGAATGAAGGGGATTGAGCGATGAGCAATTCGAGTGCACGACGCAGGATGACCTTGCCTGCCGCCGGCGCGATGTCGGTCGCGGCCGCGGCGCTGGTGCTGGCCGGCTGCGGTTCCAGCAGCAACACCCCCTCGTCAGGGGCATCGTCGGGAGCGGGAGGCGATCAGGAGACCATCGCGACGTCATCGACGAGCATGGGCACGTTCCTGACCGCGGACGGTGGACGCTCGATCTACCTGTGGGAAGGCGATCACGGCTCGATGTCCAGCTGCTCGAGCGCTTGCGCGGCCGTGTGGCCTCCTGTGACCACGAAGGGCGCCCCTAAGGCCGGGCCCGGAGTGAACGCAGCCCTGCTGGGCACGACCAAGCGGTCCGACGGCACCACCCAGGTGACCTACAAGGGCCACCCGCTCTACTACTACACGGCGGACACGTCCAAGGGACAGACCAATGGCGAGGGCAACAAGGGCTTCGGTGCTGAGTGGTACCTGGTCCAGCCCTCGGGCGCGACCCTGGAGCACGCGGGTTCCTCCAGCTCGTCGCCGAGCCCGTCCAGCGGTGGCGGCGGCTACGGCTACTGAGTCGCCGCCTAGACAGTCGCGCCGCTCGGCGCGCCCGCTGCCCGTGAAGCGCGGCGGACCTGTGTGGGTGAGGCTCCGAACCACCGGCGGCAGGCTCGCGACAGCACGCTCTGCTCGCTGAAGCCGAGAACGCCCGCGAGCTGCCCGAGCGGCATGTCGGTGTCGCGGAGGTAGCGCTCGGCTTCGGCTCGACGCACGTCGTCGAC
>JBQCDC010000448.1:0-2477 GCA_051961575.1 Marmoricola sp. | reverse complement strand
GACGAAGTCGCGAGCGCCTTCGGGCGTTGATCGCGTCAGCGTGGGCGTCTCGATCTCGACGAAGTCGTGGCCGGCCAGAACGTCACGTGCCGCACGGTTCGCCTCGCTGCGCAGCCGAAGTGCCTGGCTCGGGCCGGATCGGCGCAGGTCGAGGTACCGGTACTTCAGTCGGGCCTCCTCGCCGACCTCGCCCGCCTTCACGGACGCAGCGTCGTCGATCGGGAACGGCAGGGCCGCGGCCCTGCTCAGCACCTCGAGGTCGGTCACCACGATCTCGATCGCGCCCGTGTCGAGGTTCGGGTTGACGTTCTCTTCGGTGCGAGCGGTGACCTCACCGGTCACCTTCAGGCAGAACTCGGCCCTGAGGTCGTGGGCGACCTCGGGGTCGCGGATGACCAGCTGCACGAATCCGGACGCATCACGGAGATCGATGAACGCGACGCCACCGTGATCGCGCCGGCGAGCTACCCACCCGGCGAGCGTGACGACGTCGCCGACGTTCGCGGGCCGAAGAGTTCCGGCGTCATGGGTGCGGATCACAGTGCTTGCTCCTTGCTTGTGCTGATGACCTGCGGTCGCAGGTCCTGGCTCGGGGGTGTCCACTGGTCGGGGTCCGCCGACACCTGGTCACCGCTGCGAATGTCCTTGACCTCGTGACCGCCGTCGGCGGCCGTGAACCACACGAACGGGATGCCCCGACGCTCGGCGTAGCGGATCTGCTTGCCGAACTTCGCAGCGCTCGCAGCCACCTCGCAGGCGATTCCGCGGGCGCGCAACCGATTCGCGAGCTTGTCCGCCGCCGGGCGTGACTCCTCGTCGGTCAGCGCGATCAGTGCCGCGCTCGGTACCGAGCGCGATGCGCTCAGGTGACCCTTGGAGATCAAAGGAACCAGCGTTCGGCTGAGTCCGAACGAGATGCCGACGCCCGGATATGACGTCTTGCCGCCCGAGGCCAGCGCGTCGTACCGGCCGCCGCTGCAGATCGAGCCCAGCGACTCGTAGCCGTTCAGCCGGGTCTCGAACACCGTGCCCGTGTAATAGTCGCGGCCGCGTGCGATCTTGAGGTCAGCCGCAACCGTGACCCTGTCGGAGACGACCCCCGCACAGCCCGCGACGACGGCGGCAAGCTCGCTGAGGCCCTCGTCGAGCAGCGGGTGGCTGACGCCCAGGCCGCGCACCTTCTCCACGAACGTCTCATCGGCACTGGAGATCTCCGCGAGAGCCAGGCACTTGTCAGCCTGCTCATCCGTCAGTCCAGCCTCGGCGATGAGCTGTTCCTTGACCTTGGCGGGCGGCAGCTTGTCCAGCTTGTCGATGAGCTGCATGACGCGCTCGGGATCCGGCGCGCCGAGCCCGGCGTAGAAGCCCTGGATCAGCTTGCGATTGTTGACCTGCAGGACGAACCCCGGCAGGAAGTCGAGTCCGCTCAGCGCAGCGACCATCACACGCGCCACTTCGATGTCGTGGTGGAAGGGCAGCTCGTCACGTCCGACGATGTCGATGTCCGCCTGGGCGAACTCCCGGAACCGACCTTCCTGCGGGCGCTCTCCGCGCCACACCTTCTGGATCTGATAGCGGCGGAAGGGAAACTCCAGTTTGCCCGCGTTCTCGAGCACGTAGCGCGCGAAGGGGACGGTCAGGTCGAAGTGCAGGCCCATGCCAGCATCGGTGCCGTCGGTGTCCTGCAACCGCTTGAGGACGTAGACCTCCTTGGAGGTCTCCCCCTTGCGCAGCAACTGGTCCATCGGCTCGACCGCGCTGGTCTCGATGTTGGCGAAGCCGTGCAGTTCGAAGGTTCGCGCCAGGGCAGCGATGACCTGCTGCACGACCGCGCGGTCGGCAGGCAGGACCTCGGGAAAACCGCTCAGCGCGGTTGGTTTCGCCCTGTCTTCTACAGTCCTCGGGTGTTCTGCACCTGCTGGCCCGATCCCGAGGCGAGATCAAGCAGGTAAGGGTTGGTGCGGCGCTCACGGCCGATGTCCGTCTGCTCGCCGTGGCCCGGGAGCACCGCGATGTTGTCCGCCAACGTCAGCACCTTGGTGCGAAGACTATGCAACATGGCGGCGTGATCGCCTCCTGGAAGATCGGTCCGCCCGATCGAGCCGGCGAAGAGCAGATCGCCCGAGAACATAACCTCGGCGATCTCCTGCTCCCCGTACGGCGTCCGGAACGTCACCGAACCCTGGGTGTGCCCCGGGGTGTGGTCGACGGAGAACTCAAGGCCCGCGAGCTCCAGCAGTTGGCCGTCCACCATCTCCTCGACGGCATCGGGCTCGGCGAACTCGTACTTGCTGCCCAGCAGCATGGACGCCGTTTCGCGCGACATGCCCGCCATGGGGTTCGCGAGCAGGTGTCGGTCCTTCGGGTGGATCCACGCGGTGGCGTCGTAGGTACCGGCGACCGGCGCCACCGACCACATGTGGTCGACATGGCCATGCGTGACCAGGATCGCCACCGGCTTGAGCTTGTGCTCCGCA
>JBQCDC010000447.1:0-13327 GCA_051961575.1 Marmoricola sp. | reverse complement strand
CATCGTCGACTCCGGGACGGGCATGCCCATCCTGATGCTCACGGCGGCCGATCGGCTGGACGACAAGGCATCAGGCTTCGAGCTCGGGGCCGACGACTACCTCACCAAGCCCTTCGCTCTGCAGGAGCTGGTGTTGCGCCTACGAGCGCTCGACCGTCGCCGCGCGCACCATCGACCGCCCGTCCGCGAGATCGCCGGACTGCGTCTGGATCCGTTCCGGCGGGAGGTCTACCGGGACGGCCGCTACGTCGCGCTGACGCGCAAGCAGTTCGCTGTCCTGGAGGTCCTCGTCGGTGCGGAGGGCGGGGTGATCAGCGCGGAGGAACTCCTCGAGCGCGCGTGGGACGAGAACGCCGACCCCTTCACCAACGCCGTGCGCATTACGGTTTCGGCGCTGCGGAAGCGCCTCGGCGAGCCTTGGCTGATCGCGACCGTTCCGGGAGTCGGCTATCGCATCGACACTGAGGGGAGTCCTGGTGGTTAGGCCGCCGGGGATGAGTGTTCGACTCAAGCTCACCCTCAGCTATGCCGGCTTCCTCATGGTGGCCGGCGCCATCCTGCTCCTCGCCGCCTATCTGTTCCTCACGCGTGCGCGACACATCGGCCTGATCTTCATCCCCGGCTATAAGACCGCGCTGGTTCGCGAGTTCGCGCCGTTCGCTGCCTGGGCCCTGGCGTTCCTGCTGATCCTCGGACTGGTGGGCGGTTGGTTCCTGGCCGGTCGCATGCTCGCGCCCCTCGCGCGCATCACCGAGGCGACCCGGTTGGCCTCGACCGGGTCGTTGTCGCATCGCATCGAGCTCGATGGGCGAAGGGACGAGTTCCGCGAGCTCGCCGATGCCTTCGACGGCATGCTGGAGCGCCTCGATGCGCACGTGGCCGAGCAGCGACGTTTCGCCACCAACGCATCGCATGAGCTGCGCACTCCACTCACGATCACGCGAACCATGCTCGAGGTCGCGCGGAAGGATCCGTCAGCGAACCGCGACGAGCTCCTCGAGCGTCTCCAGGTCGTCAACAACCGAGCCATCGAGCTGACCGAGGCACTGCTGCTGCTGAGTCGAGCCGACCAGCGGGCGTTCACTCCGGATGACGTCGACCTGTCGCTGGCTGCGGATGAGGCGGTCGAAACCTTGTTGCCGCTCGCCGCCAAGAACGGAGTCACGGTCGATGCGGCAGGTGAGGTCGCACGCGCGCGCGGGTCGCGCGCGCTCCTGCTGCAGCTGACGATCAACTTGATCCACAACGCGATCGTGCACAACATTCCCGAGCGCGGGATGGTGTGGGTGAGGACGAGCGCCTCGCAAGGCGGCGTCAGCTTGACCGTGGAGAACACCGGTCCGATCGTGGATCCGCGGAGAGCAGCCACCCTCGTCGAGCCGTTCCAGCGCGGAACCGAGCGCATCCACAGCGATCAGGCGGGCGTCGGGCTCGGCTTGGCGGTGGTCCAACGCATCGTCGAGGCGCACGACGGCACGCTCAGTCTGGAGCCTCGAACTGCCGGTGGCCTACGCGTGACGGTGAGGCTCGCCGCGCTGCGCTGACGAGGATCAGGACAGCTCGCCAGCCACCGGGTTCCGAGCCCACTCGAGCGCGAAGTCCGCGACGGCCTCCCAGCCGGGCTCGCCACACGTGAAGTGGTCGCGGCCCTCGAAGAGCCTGTGTGCGGTGATGGCCGAGGACTTCTTCGCGGCCTTCTTGTAGTTCTCCGCCTGGACGGCCTTCGGGACGGCGTGGTCGGTGCCGCCCGCGATGAACAGCAGAGGTGCGCGGTCGTTGTTGCCGAGGTTCGCGCTCATCGGCGACTTGGCCGCGAAGTTCGCGAAGCCGGCCTCGAACAGCATGCGACCCGAGACCGGGATCGCGTAGCGGTCGTAGTACGGCTTGGCCTCCGCGAGCGTCAGGTTGTTGGCGAAGCCGTAGTGCCACTGCTTCTCGGTGATCGGCACCGCGCGGTTCTTGTTCGCCGGGTTCCTGAGCACGGGGAAGGTCGCCTTGATCTGGCTGAAGGGCAGCGCCTTGATGCCCTTGACGCCAGCGCCGTCGATCGAGACACCGGCGGAGCCGAGACCGCGGTCCAGCAGCAGCTGCACGAAGGCACCGCCGAACGAGTGGCCCATGATGATCGGCTTGGTGTCGAGACCGTTGATGACCTCCGCAAGGTGGTCGACGATCTGCGCAACACCGAGGCCGGCGAGCGGGGACGGGTCAGTGCGAATTGCGGCGACGCCCGCCTCACCCTGCCCGATGCCCGGATAGCCGGGCGTGACGACCTTGAAGCCGGCCTGCTCGTATCGGGTGACCCAGTGCTCCCACGACAGGGGAGTCATCCAGAGGCCGTGGATGAGGACGACGGTGTCGGTGGCTGAGGTGTCCATGAGTGTCTGCTCCTGGCGTCGGGGGAGGGCTGCAAACCCCACGCTAGGGCGAGGATCGGACAGGAGGAATGACCTGAGCGCCTGAATTCTTTGCCGAAACGCTTGCCCTTAGATGTTGTGGGAGGTGCGCCAAGCCCGAGGGGCGACGCCGTACTCGCGGGAGAAGGCGCGCGAGAACGCCGCCTCCGACTCGTAGCCCACGCCCCGGCCGACGGCACTGATCGGCTGTGTCGTGGTCGCGAGCTCGTCTGCCGCGCGCGCTAGCCGGATGCGGGTGAGGTAGCGCGCGGGCGGGTCGCCGACCTTCTGTGTGAACCGAGCGGCGAAGGCGGCGCGCGAGAGGGCGGACAGCTCGGCGAGCTCCTCGACCGTCCACGGGCGCTCCGGGTGTCGATGGATCGCTCGGAGCGCGGGACCGAGTGTGCGATCCAGGGCCGCGGTCAGCCAGCCGGGATCGCCGCCCGCCGCGTCACTGGCCGACCATGCGCGCAGCGCCTGGATGAAGACCAGGTCGAGAAGGCGTGAGACCATCACGCGCGACCCGGCGCTCGGATCGGTGATCTCCATGGCGAGCAGCTCGCCCGCGAGAGGGATCCACCTGAGCTCGCCTTGGGCGGCGCGGATGACGATCAGCGGCGGCAGCACCGAGAGCATCGGGCCCGCCGCGGTCTCGTCGGCCACGAATCGGCCGCTCATCCAGGCGCCGTTCGCTGTCGAGACGCGATGCGCAGCACCACCGGCGAGGAGTGCCGTGTCGCCCTGCTGCAACTCGTGGGTCTGGCCGGCGATCGTGACCTTCACCGGTCCTTCTTTGACAAGGTGGACCATCCGCTCGCCGTTCTGGTGCCGAACCTCCGCGGGGCCGCCGAGATACCTCGTCAGCGCTTCGCCGCGGAGGTGGATCAGGTCGAGCACGTCGGAGAGTGCGTCGAGACTCGCGTCTAGCTCGCCGGTCAGCTCAGCGCTGCGATCGGTCACGCCGCGACGCTAGCCCAAGGCGCGTCACGAAACCTAGGCGAGCAGCGCGCGCACCTGGTCGAACACCTGCTGGCTGAAGGCGACGATGCGCGCCTCCTCGACGTGTGGCTCAGCCACCGACAGCGTCTCGACGGCGACGGCGACCGCGTCTTGAATCGGCCACCCGTAGACACCCGCACTGATCAGTGGAAAGGCGACTGTGCGTGCGCCGAGCTCGCGCGCGACCTCAAGGGACCGGCGGTAGCAGGAGATGAGCTGGGACCGATCTCGCTGGCCGGCGGTGAAGTTGGGTCCGACCGTGTGGATGACCCAGCGCGCGGGGAGGTTGCCGGCGGTGGTCCAGCCAGCGTCGCCGGTGGCTAGGCCATGCGGGAATCGCGCGATGCAGTCCTCGAGGATCGCCGGACCTCCAGCCGCGTGGATCGCTCCGTCGACCCCACCGCCACCGCGCATCGCATTGTTGGCGGCGTTGACGATGGCGTCGACGTGCTGCTCGGTGATGTCGCCGAGGACGACGGTTACCTGCGACATGATCAACCTCCGGTCTAGGGGCGGCCAGTGGCCTGATATCGATGCTCGGGCCGTCCGGTGGATCCGTACTTGAGCTGCAGCTTCACCAGCCCATGCCGCGCGAGGAACGTCAGGTATCGCTGGGCGGTGGCGCGCGAGATCCCGACCGTCTCGGCGACCTCCGCAGCCGACACGTCCTCGGGCGCTGCGGCCACCGCGTTGCGCACCAGTTCCAGCGTCGGGGCGGAGTGTCCCTTCGGAGGTGCCGGCATCGCATCCGACGTCGGCCGCATCATGCTGAACAGCTGATCGACGTCCGCCTGCCGTGCTGTGTTCCCCAGCGTGGTCAGGTGCTTGCGCAGGTTCGCGTACGACTCCAGTCGTTCCTTCAGGCTGGCGAATCCGAAGGGCTTCACCACGTAGTAGGCAGCACCGAGCTGCATAGCGGTGCGCACGCTGCTGACATCGCGGGCTGCCGTGATCACGATGAAGTCGGGTGCCTCCTCGCCGGCGACCACGCAATCCGTGGTTATGGTCTGCATCACCTGGAGCCCGTTGCTGTCGGGCAGGTAGATGTCCATGAGGACCAGGTCGGGCTTCTGGGACTGGATCGCGTCGATCGCATCGCCCGCGGTGTGGACCTTCCCGATCACGCTGAAGCCCTCGACCCGCTCGACGTAGGCGGCATGGATCGAGGCGACGCGGAAGTCGTCGTCGACGACGAGAGTGCGGATGCTCACGAGGTCATCGCCGCCACCCGCTGGGGGAGGTGGACCTCGAAGGCGGTGCCGTCGGAGACCTCGAGCGTGATCGTTCCACCGAGGCGTTGCACCAGACGGTGAACCAGCGCGAGTCCGAGGCCGCGACGGACGCCGGACCGCTCGGCCTTGGTGGTGAATCCGTCGGTGAAGATCTCGTCGCGGAGGTTCTCCGGGATGCCGGGGCCGTTGTCGCGGACACGGAGCGTGAGGCCGTCGCCGTCGTCCAGGAGTGTGATCTCGATGAAGCCTGGGTCTCGATACACGGCCTCCGGCGGCACTCGACCGTCGACGGACGAGAGTGCGTCGAGAGAGTTGTCGATGAGGTTGCCGAGGATCGTCGTCACCGCCTGCACCCGGTCCGGCGCGTCGCCTACCCAGCTGTCCTCGGTCAGCGTCAGCGAGATCCCTCGCTCGCTCGCGACCGCCGCCTTGCCCACGAGAAGGCCGACGATCACCGGCGACGCGATCCGCGATCGCAATGACTCGCTGAAGGAGGCCTCGGAGGCGCCGAGCTCCACCAGGTACCGCAGCGCCTCCTCGTTCTCGCCGAGTTCGATCAGCCCAGCAACGGTATGCAGATGATTGGCGAAGTCGTGGTGCTGCGCACGGAGGGCATCCGTCAACCGCTGCACGCTGTCCAATTCGCGCAGGAGCCCGGACATCTCGGTGCGGTCGCGCAGCGTGATGACCGAGCCGTGCGGGCGGCCCGCCAGCGTGACGGGCATGCGGTTCACGACGAGGCAGAAGTCATCGGTGAGGACGACCTCGTCCTGGCCGTGGATCTTCCCGGACAGCACATCGCGCAGACGACCCTCGGGGGCGAGGTCCTCGAGCGTCGCCAGGTTCTCGACGAAGCCGATGCCGAGCAACCGCCGTGCCTCGTCGTTGATGGTGGTCACCCGGTCATTCGGGCCGATCGCGATCACGCCCTCCTTGATGCCGTGCAGGGTCGCCTCGCGCTCGCGCAGGAGCTCGGCGATCTCGTCGAGCTCCAGCCCGAAGGTACGGCGCTTCAAGCGCTCCGCCAGGAGGAAGGAGGCGCCGGCTCCGATGGCCAGAGCCAGCGCGAACCATGACGCATAGGTGGGGAGTTCATGCCAGAGCTCGGAGGTCACGCCGCTCTCGCGCAAGCCCGCCGATACCTCTCCGATCACCTGGCCGCCGGCGTTGAACACGGGTGCGAGTGCGTTCGCCGACCATCCGGTGCTGCCGTGGTCGCTGCGGGTGTGGGTCCTGCCGTCGAGCGCGTAGACCGGCTCCTCGATCTTCTGGCCGATCAGTCGGGCGATCGGGTGGCTGTGGCGGACGCGGTTGCGGTCGATCACGACCACATAGGAGGCGCCGCTCGTGGACATGATGCGCTGCGCCAGGAGTTGCACCGAAGGTCCGCAGAGGCGAGGCGTCTCCAGGCAGGTGATCACCTCGGGCTCGGCTGCGGTCGTCTGTGCGATGGTCGCGGCTCGCTGCTCGTATTGGTGGTCGAGATCGGCCCGCTCGCGATAGGCGAAGAGGCCGAAGCCGATCACCACGGTCAGCGTCAGGATCACGAGTTGGTTGATCAGGATGCCGGTCGCGAGTTGTCGACGTCGGCGGGCCATGCCTTCGATTCTCGTTGCGTGTCGATGACCCGGACAAGGTTTCACGCGATCCGGGCTGCGCACAAAACGCGCAAAAGTCCTGAAAACGAGCAATAAGCGGGGAGTGATCTAAAGCGCGACTCGGCCGCCAGCGAATTCCTACTGTGACAGCGCTCACATGTTTCGCAGTCGTATCCGTGAGATTTCGTGATGCCGCTTCGCGGCTCCTCAATCTCAGGCGTGGCTGCCCAACCCCGGTACAAGGAAAGCAGGCTTCTGAAATGGCAGGCACCCAACGCTCGACCGGTGCATCGCAAGGTGCGCTCGTCGAGATCGATCAGGTGACGCGAAGGTTCCTCAACCCCAAGGGCGTTGCGTTCACCGCGATCCGCGACGTCAACGTCACCATCCAGCCGGGCACCTTCTGCGCGATCGTCGGCCCGACCGGTTGCGGCAAGTCCACCACCCTCGGCATGGTCGCCGGGCTCGACAAGCCCAGCGGCGGCGAGGTCCGCGTGGATGGCAAGCCGGTCCGCGGCGTTCAGGACGGCACCAGCTTCATGTTCCAGGCAGACGCCCTCATGCCTTGGAAGACCGTGCTCGGCAATGTCGCACTCGGCCCTATCCTCAAGGGCGCGAAGAAGCGCGAGGCCGAGGCCTTGGCCCGCGACTGGATCCGCCGCGTCGGCCTCTCCGGCTTCGAGGATCACCACCCGCATCAGCTGTCCGGTGGTATGCGCAAGCGCGTCGGCATGGCCGCTGCTCTCATCCACGAGCCCCGCATCCTCCTCATGGACGAGCCCTTCGGCGCCCTCGACGTGCAGACCAAGTCGATCATGCAGACCGAACTGATCACGCTCTGGGAGCAGCTGCGCTCGACCGTTCTCTTCATCACCCACGACCTCGACGAGGCCGTTGCGCTCGCCGACCAGGTCGTCGTGATGACGTCCGGGCCGGGTTCGGTCAAGGCGGTCTACGACATCGACCTGCCGCGCCCGCGCGGTGCGGTGCAGGACCTGCGCTACGACCAGAAGTTCATCGACATCCAGCAGAACATCTGGGGCTCGCTGCGCGAAGAAGTCGAGCGTGCCTACGCGAAGACGGCGGTGGCGTGATGGAACACGCAACACATGACGGAGGCTTCACCGAGCTGACGCTCGCTGGCGGCGCTACGCCTACCCGACCCGACCTGAAGATGACGTCCGAGGACGACATCGCCAGGATGGGCAAGAAGGCCCGTCGCAATTGGACCATCAAGATCTGGTCGGCGCGCGTCCTTCTCCTGGCGGTCGTGCTGGGTGGCTGGGAGATCACCGCGCGAAGCCAGAAGCCACAGGACTTCTCCTTCTTCTATGGTCAGCCCTCGCTGATCTGGAAGGCGTTGGTCAACCTCTTCCAGAACGGCAGTGCGACCGGCAACATCTGGACGGACATCTTGGCCACCACGCAGGAAGCGCTCCTGGGCTTCGGCCTCGGTGTCGTGGTCGGCGTGATTCTGGGTGTTCTTCTGGGAAGCAGCCCGTTCCTCGCCGAGACGATCGGCCCCTACCTGAAGGCGCTCAACGCCATCCCGCGCATCGTGCTCGGATCGATCTTCTTCGTGGCATTCGGGCTGGGGACGTTCCCGAAGATTCTGCTCGCGGCCGTCCTGGTGTTCTTCGTGGTCTTCTTCAACGCCTTCCAGGGCGTTCGCGAGGTCGACCCGAACGTGATCGCGAACGCCAAGGTTCTCGGCGCCTCGCGGTTGCAGATCGCACGTCACGCGACCCTGCCGTCCGCGCTGACCTGGATCATCGCCAGCCTGCACACGGCCTTCGGTTTCGCGATCGTCGGTGCGCTGGTTCAGGAGATCCTCGGTGCCCAGCACGGCGTCGGCCTGATCATCCACAACGCCCAGAACAACTTCGATTCAGAAACCGTGTTCGCCGGAATGGTGATCATCGCGGTGCTCACGTTGGTGGCCGAGACGGTCATCACCTTCATCGAGCGTCGACTGCTCTCGTGGCGGCCGCCCTCAGCGTCAGGAGGGGCGTCTATCTGAATTCCGGCTCCACCCAACGATCAGCAAGACACATCTGAAAGGCATATCTCATGCGCAAGAGCATCTTCGCGGCAACGGCAGTGGCCGCCGCGGCACTCACCACCCTCACTGCGTGTGGTGGTTCCAACTCCAACACCTCGACCTCGACCAGCAAGGACGTCGCCAAGCTGCCGACGGTCACGCTGATGGTGGGCGGCATCGACAAGCAGATCTACCTGCCGTACATGCTCGCCGACCGTCTGGGCTATTACCACAAGTACGGCGTGAACATGCACCTCAGCACCGAGTCCGCGGGCGTCGGCGCCGAGGACGCGATGCTCTCCGGCTCCGTGGACATGGCGGGCGCTTGGTACAACCACACCATCGTGTTCCAGAGCAAGGGCCAGGACGTCGTCGACGTCGTCCAGCTCTCGGGTGCTCCGGGTGAGCGCGAGATGTGCGCCAACGGTTCGAACGTGCACTCGGGCAAGGACTTCAAGGGCAAGACCCTGGGTGTCACCGACATCGGCTCGGGTACGGACGCACTGACGCAGTTCATCGGCACGAAGGCGGGCGTTCAGCCCAGCCAGTTCCAGCGGATCGGCGTCGGCGCCGGCAGCACGGCGATCGCCGCGATCCAGAACCACCGCGTCGCCTGCGTGATGACGACCCAGCCGACCGTTGGTGCGCTTGAGAAGCAGGGCCTGGCCTACTCGGCTGTCGACCTGGCGAGCACCGCGGGCGCTCAGAAGGCGCTCGGTGGCGCCTGGCCCGCAGCGGGCGTGCTGGCCAAGGCCTCGTGGGTCAACGCCAACCGAGCCACGGTCCAGAAGGTCGTCGACGCGCTCGTCGCCACCATGCAGTGGATCAACACCCACAGCGCCGCGGACATCGCCAACATGCTGCCCGCGAGCTACACGCAGAACGCTCTGACCACCAAGGCCGACTACATCTCGGCTCTTGCGAAGGACAAGGGACAGTTCCTGCCTGACGGCAACATGCCCGCCAAGGGTGAGCAGACCGTGCAGGAGATGGAGCTGCAGATCGGCGCGATCAAGTCTCCGGTCGACCTGAGCAAGACCTGGGACGGATCGTTCGTTGCCCAAGCCCACAAGGATCTTGGCATCAAGTAATCGGTTATCCAGCGGGGTTTGGCCCCGTTAGTTACCGTCGAAATCGGCTGTGTCGCGAGGCTTACCCCAGTCTCGCGGCACAGTCCTTTTCGTTGTCGAAGGGGTTTCGTGACGCGCCTTCGGCGCTCCTCAACCTTCGGAAGCTCGGAGGTTGAGGAGGCGCGAAGCGCCGTCACGAAACCCCCTCCGCAACCTCCGATGGAGACGGGCTCCACGCGGCTGAAGTCGACCGTCTCCCGCACGCCGCAGGCGGGGCAGCACCAGTCGTTCGGAATGTCGTTCCAGGCGGTGCCGGCGGCGAAGCCCTCGAGCTCGTTGCCGGCCGCGACCTCGTAGGTGTAGCTGCAGCCGGGACACTTCGCCGCCAGAACCTCGACGCCGGTGATCTGGGCGACCGTCACGTCGTCGGCGAGCGTGTGGTCGTGCTCGGAGGCGCCCCACGTGGCCAGGAGCTTCGCCCGCTTGCTCGGCTTGATGTTCGCCAGCGTCAGGTCGCCCTCGAAGTGGTCGTAGACGCGCTTGTCCATGATCTTCCAGAACAGCGGCGGGACCATCGCTACCACGATCATGCCGGTGTAGCCGGTGGGCAGCACCGGTGACTCGGGGAAGTCGCGCAGGGTCTGGTAGCGCCGGGTCGGGTTGGCGTGGTGATCGCTGTGGCGCTGCAGGTGGTAGAGCAGCACGTTGGTCGCGATGTTGTTCGAGTTCCAGCTGTGCGACGGGTTCACGCGCTCGTAGCGCTGCTTGCCCTCGGGTCCCACCTTTTGGCGCAGCATCCCGTAGTGCTCCATGTAGTTGACCACCTCGAGCAGCGAGAAGCCGATGACGGCCTGGAGCAACAGGTAGGGCAGGATCACCGGACCGAGCCACAGCGCCAGCGCACCCCAGAGCACGGCGGACATCAGCCAGGCGTTGAGCACGTCGTTGCCGAGGTGGAACGGGTGCGTGTTCTTACGGGCGTAGCGCTTCTTCTCCAGATGCCACGAGGACTTGAGCGAGCCCGACACCGTCCGCGGCCAGAAGGTGTAGACGCTCTCACCCATGCGAGCCGAAGCCGGGTCCTCGGGAGTCGCGACCCGGACGTGGTGGCCGCGGTTGTGCTCGATGTAGAAGTGGCCGTAGAAGGTCTGCGCGAGTGCGATCTTGGAGAGCCAGCGTTCAGCGTCCTCGCGCTTGTGGCCGAGCTCGTGCGCCGTGTTGATCGCGACGCCGCCGACGACTCCCACGGAGATCGCGATGGCGATCCGGTCGGCGACACCGAGGTCGTGGGCGGCCAGGTACCAGATCGCGGCGACGAAGGCCGCGTACTGAACGGGCAGGTAGATGTAGGTCACCCAGCGGTAGTACTTGTCGTTCTCGAGCGCCTCGATGACCTCCTCCGGCGGGTTGGTGTCGTCGTAGCCGGTCACCAGATCCAGCAGCGGGATGATCCCGAAGAACATCACCGGGGTCAGCCATAGGAAGACGCTCGACCCGGTGGCGCTCTTGAGCGCGATGCCGAGGAGCGGCAGGACCGGCACCACGATGCCGAGCACCCACAGGTAGCGCTTCTTGTCCCTCCAGTTCACCGCGGAGTTCGGGTCCGCATAGGTCGCAGTCATGAGGTCCTCCTTGATGTCCTGGCTTTGTGCCGTTGTCTCAAGGGTGGGTCAGCGGGTGCTTCCGTTACTCGTGGCTGCGGTCAAGGTTCAGGCCTTGGTTTGTCCTGGAGGACAAAGGAGGTTTCGTGACGCCGCTGAGCGGCTCCTCAACCTCCGGAGGTCGAGGAGCGGGTTGAGGAGTCCGAAGGACGTCTCGAAACCAGCGTCACGAGACCCTCGACTACTCGTCGGAGTGGAACAACTCCTGGTGGCGGATCGCGAGCAGGAGGTTGTCGGCCGAGTGCGCGATCGGGTGCCCCAGGATCGCTTCCGCGTTGCGTAGGCGGTATCGCACGGTGTTGCGATGCACGAACAGGTCGGAGGCGGCAGCCTCGACGTTGCTGCCGTTCCGGAGGAAGGCCGACACGGTTTCGCGTACCCGCGCGGTGGTGTCGTCGGGCGCGGCCAGCCCGCCGAGCACGCGCTGCACGAACCGGTCCACGTTCTCGTCGCAACCCAGGAGTGCGACGAGCTCGACCTCGTCGTAGCGCATCACGGGCGCCCAAGCGCCACCTCGGGTGGCGACGTCGAGCGCCCGCTGCGCGTCGCGATGGCTGATGGCGAACCCGACCGGTCCCGATCGGGGAGTGCCCGCCACGACGTAGGCGTCGATGGCCTGCAGTCGCTTCGCGGCCTTCTGGAGCTTGGTCAGATCCGGCTCGTCGCGGTGGGCGAGCCACACCCACAGCTGCCGGCCGCCAGGATGGACGGTCAAGGGGCGGCTCGTCCCGAGATCCTTGGCGACCTCCTGCGCGAGCTTGTCGAGTTCGCCGACGGTCGCGGCATCGGTGGTCTCGAAGATCAGGGCGGTGTGCATGCCTGACAGCGGATAGCCGCCGAGCTCGGCCGAGGTCCGTTGCAGATCGGCGGGCGGACCCTGGAGAAGTTCGAGGACCAACTCGTAGCGCTGAGCCGAGGCTCCCTGCATGCGCCGAGTGCGCGCGTCCTGGTAGATCGTGGTGGAGGCGCCGATCGATTCATCGATCCAGGTGCTGGCTCGGGTCCAGAAGTAGATCAGAACGCCGGTGTGGTCAAGCTCCTGGGAGGGGATCGCGTTGATCACCCCGGTCACGTAGCTCCAGGACTCCTGCTGGGCCACGCGGTAGACCTTGATCATCACCTCGATGGGTAGCTGGTGCGCCGCGACGTCCTCGGCCAGCCGCACGCCGCCGTCGACGAGACGGAAGTGGAACTTCGGTTGAGTGAAGGCCGCGAGGAAGGCCAACCAGTGCTCGCGGATCGCTTCATCGAGGGTCTTGACCAAGTCCGGGTACTGGTCGAGCTCGGGAACCTCGGTGCGGATCGCATTGCTGGTGCGGTCCACCCAGCCTTCGATGTTGTCCGGCCGCAACTCGTCGGCGAGGAAGCCGGGCAACCAGGAGGCGAGTCCGGCCGGCGTGTCATCGGACGTCATGACTGCTCCTCGATTCTTGTTCGACAGGACAGAGGAAGTGGCTGATCTCGGAGCGTATCGGGCGTCTGGGCCGCATGGATTGTGCAGCAGGACAAGAGCGGGCACCTGACTTGGGCGCGAAGAAACCGCCACAAACTATGTTGGCCCCTATGCGCCTAGCCCCGAGCTCCCGCATCTACCCGCTGGCCACCCATGACGTCGGCACGCTGCAGTGGGGGCCGAGTGACGGCCGCCTTCTGCTGGCGCTGCACGGCTTCCCCGATAGCGCCTGGACCTGGCGCACGGTGGCACCGATCTTCGCTGACGCCGGATTCCGTGTGGTCGCGCCTTTCACGCGTGGGTACGCCCCGTCGGGCATACCGCGAGACGGCGACTACTCGGTGAGCGCACTCGCTCGGGATGCGGTCGCCCTCCATGAGCTGCTGGGCGGCGACACCGACGCCGTGCTCGTCGGCCACGATTGGGGCGCGATCACAGCCGACCTGCTGGCGGGCGATCCGACGTCGCCGTTCAGCAAGGTCGTGGCGCTGGCCGTTCCGCCGTTGCCGTGGGTCAACCCGACCCGCGAGACGTTGGCGCCCTGGCTCGGTGCGATCGTGCGGCAGCCGTTCCACTCCTGGTACATGTTCTTCAACCAGGTTCCCGGGTTGGCGGAGCGAACTTACGACCGGCTGACCACCAAGCTGTGGCGAGACTGGTCGCCCGGTTACGACGCGACCGAGGATCTCGCCTTCCTGCGCGATGCCACTCCGTCGTTGGCCGACCGGCGCGCCACCGTCTCCTACTCCCGGGCGTTGGCGTCCAAAGGATCACGGCGGGTCGCGGTCGTCGAGCCCGTCCACCCACTGCTCTCGCTTCAAGGTGCTCAGGACGGGTGCTTCGATCCCGGCTTCGTCCCGGCCATCAGCGCCCGGAC
>JBQCDC010000446.1:0-21733 GCA_051961575.1 Marmoricola sp. | reverse complement strand
AGCGGCCGTGGTGCTGTCGGTGTTGAGCGCTCTGACCGCTCTCGAGTGCCCGGTGAAGGTGACCGGTCTGCTTCCGATCGCCGAGAACGCCGTCGGCGCTGCCTCGATGCGCCCTGGTGACGTCATCACGCACTACGGCGGTCGCACCTCCGAGGTCACGAACACCGACGCCGAGGGCCGCCTGGTCCTCGCCGATGCGCTGGCTTATGCGGCCGCCAAGTTGAAGCCCAGCACCTTGGTGGACATCGCGACGCTCACCGGCGCCGCCAAGGTCGCGCTCGGTCTGCACCTCGGTGCCGTCTTCGCGACCGAGGACGACCTCGCCGCTCAGCTCATCACGGCAGGCGAGGCTTCTGGGGAACCGCTGTGGCGCCTGCCGCTCGCCGACATCTACGTCGAGCGGCTCGCGTCCAAGGTCGCGGACGCGGACAACGCGCCCGGCACCGCGGGTGCGATCACGGCAGCGCTCTTCCTGCAGCCGTTCACCGATGACCTGCCCTGGGTACACCTCGATGTGGCGCCGGTCGGCGACAGCCTGGAGGACGCCTTCGAGTACGCCAAGGGCCCGACAGGGTTCGGCGCACGGCTGCTGCTTCGCTGGCTCGAGACCTATGAAGGGAACAACTGATGACTAAGTCGTCGATGAGTGGACTCACCGTGCGTTGGTCGCTGGCGGGTGCATCGGACGATACGGCGGCGAGGCTCGCGGAATACGTCGAGCAGACGTCGCACGAGCGCTTCGAGGGCAAGGAGGGACTGCGGTTCAAGACCTGGCGGATGCGTCCTGGCGAGTGGTTCGAAGGTTGCTACGTCTTCGAGAGCGACAGCGCCCGCGCGCAGTTCCAGGACGAGTTCACGAAGGTGGCCGCCGAGTCGCCGGGGTCGGTCATCGTCGGCGCATCGCCGATCCTCATCGAGCCCTGCATGGTCCCGGCGATCGCCCGCGGCGGATCCGGCTTCGTGAGTGCGCCGAGCTACGACGCGTAGTCAGAGCTTGCGCGCGACCAGCAGACCGTCGCCGAGAGGCAGCAGCAGCGGGACCAGACCCTCGTGCTTGGCGACCATCAGGCCGAGGTCGCGGATCGTGAGGGTGGCGCCGTCGCGCTGCGAGGGGTCTGCGACGCGGTCGTGCCACAGCGCGTTGTCGAACGCCACCACGCCGCCCGGGCGCAGCAGGCGGAGAGCCTCCTCGAGGTAGTCGACGTACTCCTCCTTCTCGCCGTCGCAGAACACCAGGTCGTAGGCGCCGTCGGTCAGGCGCGGCAGCACCTCGAGCGCGGCGCCTGCGATGAGGCGGGCGCGCTGCACCGGAATGTCGGCCTCGTTGAAGGTCTCGCGGGCCAGTCGCTGGTGCTCGGCCTCGACGTCCACCGACGTCAGCACGCCGTCCGGCCGCATGCCGCGCAGCAGCCAGAGTCCGGAGACGCCCGTTCCGGTTCCGATCTCGACGACGGCACGGGCGTCGAGAGCGGAGGCGATGAAGCGAAGAGCTGCGCCACCTCCGGCGCCGATCGGCACGCAACCGACCTCTTCGGAGCGCGCCCGCGCACGCGCCAGCAACTCGTCTTCGGCGATGAAGTTCTCGGCATAGTTGACGCTGGTCGGCTTCAGTGTGGTGATGGCGCGCCTCCTTGTTCGCACCGACGATATCGCGACGGACCGCCCTGAGGCGCTCGGGAACAATCGCGTCGCGCCGTCCGTTGACCTAGCAGGTTGTTTGCGGATTCACAGGTGGGGCACAGAACGGTTCGAGATGGTGGGTGCTCAGATGGTCCGAGGACGGGAGCAGAACGTGGAGACCGAGGTTCCGACGTGGTCCGAGATCGTCAACCGTCACTCCGACCGGGTCTACCGGCTCGCCTATCGCCTGACCGGCAACCAGCATGACGCTGAGGACCTGACCCAAGAGGTCTTCGTGCGGGTGTTCCGCTCGCTGCACACCTACACCCCCGGCACGTTCGAGGGTTGGCTGCACCGCATCACCACCAACCTGTTCCTCGACCAGGCCCGCCGCAAGCAGCGGATCCGCTTTGAGTCGCTCGGCGAGGACATCGCGCGCATCGCATCGCCCGACCGCTCGGGTGAGGCCGTGACCACCGACGGAATGTTCGACGCCGACGTCGAGAACGCCCTCACCGCGCTGCCCCCAGACTTCCGCGTGGCTGTCGTCCTCTGCGACATCGAGGGCCTGAGCTACGAGGAGATCTCGGAGATCCTCGGCGTCAAGATGGGCACTGTGCGCTCGCGCATCCATCGCGGTCGCGCGATGCTGCGTGCGTCGCTGGCTCATCGTGCTCCCCGCGGCGGGCGCGCTCGCTACCTCGGCCCCCGTCTCTCGGGACAGTTCTCATGAGGCCTGCTCTGGGCTCGGTTCTCAGCGGGCACGTCGGCAACCGGGTCTCCGCGCTCGTCGACGGGCAGCTGTCCGAGGTCGAGTCCGAGCGCGTCTGGGCGCACGTCATGGTCTGTCCGCCCTGTCGACGGCTGGTCGAGCAGGAGGGCTGGACCAAGACGCGGGTGCGCAGCGCGGGGCAGGCACCCGTCCCTTGCTCGGGCATCCCGATGGGCCTACTGGGTTCGCTGTATGAGGTCGAGGCGCGCGCAGAGCTGCGTGCGGAGATCGTCGCCGAGGTCCGCGCCGAGTTCCAGGAGGAGTTGCGGGTTGAGGTTGGCCGCGTGGAGCGCGCGGCCCGGCGTCGTGCGACGCTTGCGATCGTCGGCGTCAGCTCGATGAGCGTGGCCGTCGTCGGCCTCATGGCCGTCACCGCCTCACCCACCGAGCACACGGAGTACGTTCCGCAGCACACCAGCACGGTCGTGCATGCGCCCACTCGCTAGCCTGCAACGGTGACCGAACCGCCCTCCCCACCGCCGTACCCGCCGACCTGGCCCCCGCCGTCGTCCTCAACGAGGTCGATCGCGACACCGCCCGGATGGATGTGGCCCGCGGTGGCCGTCCTCGCGCTCGTCATCGGTCTCATCGGCGGCGCGATCGGTGGCGCGATCGTCGCCAACGACAACTCGTCGGTGTCGGTCCCGACCGGATCCGGCGGCGTTCTGCGGATCGAGTCGGGTGGTGCCGCATCGCTGCCCGCGAATAACTCGAGCATTCCCGCAGTAGCCAAGAAGGTCCTGCCCAGCACGGTCCAGATCGTCGCTGACTACAAGGGCAATCCCGAGGGTGCGACGGGCTCGGGCTGGGTGCTCGACAAGAGCGACCACATCATCACCAACAACCACGTCGTTGCGAACGCGATCGCTGAGAAGGGCCCGATCGAGGTCATCGACCAGTCCAACCGACACTGGAAGGCGAGGGTGGTCGGGACCAGCGCGGTCTACGACATCGCCGTGTTGAAGCTTGCCGGCAACCCGGATCTCCCGCCGTTGCCGGTAGGAGCGTCCAAACAGATGGACGTCGGTCAGACGGTGGTCGCCATCGGATCGCCGCTGGGACTGTCGGCCACGGTGACCTCGGGCATCGTCAGTGCGCTCGGGCGGCCAGTCACCACCGGCGACGGCAATGACTCCTCGTTCATCAGCGCGATCCAGACGGATGCCGCGATCAACCCGGGGAACTCGGGCGGCCCGCTGGTGAACCTGCGAGGCCAGGTCATCGGCGTTAACTCGGCGATCGCGACCCTGGGCAACACGAACTCCAGCGGCGAGAGCGGCAGCATCGGCGTCGGGTTCGCGATCCCGATCGAGCAGGTGCTCACGACGGCGGCCGAGATCATCGCGACGGGCCACGCCAAGTACCCGCTCATCGGCGCGGGGGTCAAGGGCACGTCGAACCTCAGCGGCGCACGAGTCGACACCCTCACCGCGGGTGGGCCGGCCGCGCAGGCGGGTCTGAAGGTAGGCGACGTGATCACGGCCATCAACGGCCAACCGATCAGCGACACGATCGGCCTCGTCGTCGACATTCGCACGCACCTGCCGGGCGAGACGGTCACGCTGACAGTGGTCCGCGGCGGTCACACCTTGAAGTTCAAGGTGAAGTTGGGCGAGAAGACGGGCTAGGTCTAGGTCGCATCCGCATCGAACGGCGGGCGCTCGTCGGCACTGAGGGTGGCGACGGCGTCCGCTGTTCTGTCGGTGGGTGCGCTCGCGTTGGAATCGAGGTCCAAGCCGTCGAGCACGTGTCGCCGGATCGCCTGACGGGGATCGAGGTCGGTCAGGCGAAGGTCCGCGAACTCGGGACCGAGCTCACGACGCAGATCCTCCTGCGTCTTCGAAGCCAGAGCGCGCAGGTTCTTGAGGAGCCGCGCCGCGCTGCGTGCCAGTTCGGGCATCCGCTCCGGTCCGAACATGATGATCGCCACGAAGGCGATGATCATCATCTCCGGCAGGCTGATCCCGAACACGGTCAGAACTTCGAGGTCGGAGTCAGGCCGAGCTGGATGCCCGCAAGGTTGCGCCGACGCTGCGAGATCTTGTCCGCCATCTCGAGGACGGCAATCGCGGCCGGCGACGTCGGGTCCGACTCGACGACGGGCTTGCCGTCGTCGCCGCCCTCGCGCAGGCGAAGGTCGAGGGGCAGGGTCGCGAGCACGGGCACGTCGTAGCCGAAGCGCGCCGTGAGCGTGCTGGCAACGCGAGCGCCGCCGCCGGTTCCGAACACCTCGATGCGGTGGTCCTTGCCTTCCTCCGCGCAGTGCGGGCAGGGCAGGTAGGCCATGTTCTCGACCACACCGATCACGCGCTGGTGCATCATCGAGGCCATCGTGCCGGCCCGTTCGGCCACCTCGGCCGCGGCCTCCTGCGGCGTGGTCACCACGATCACCTCGGCGTTCGG
Organism: Marmoricola sp.; assembly: GCA_051961575.1. Lineage (GTDB taxonomy): Bacteria > Actinomycetota > Actinomycetes > Propionibacteriales > Nocardioidaceae > Marmoricola. Next base: position 16,938 of record JBQCDC010000446.1, on the reverse strand, counting down.
CAGGTGCTGACCGAGCGAGATCGCCATGTCGCCGGTGCCCGGCGGCAGGTCGAGCAGCAATGCGTCCAGGTCGCCCCAGAAGACGTCGGCGAGCATCTGCACCAGAGCGCGGTCGAGCATCGGGCCGCGCCAGGCAACGACCTGCTCGCGGCTCGGCTTGAGCTGGCCGATCGAGATCACCGAGACGCCGGAGGCGGTCGGGACCGGCATGATCAGGTCGCCGACCTGGGTCGGGCGCTGGTCGGCGACACCGAGCATGGCCGGTACCGAGTGCCCATAGATGTCCGCGTCGACGATGCCGACCTTGAGGCCCTGCTTCGCCAGCGCGAGCGCCAGGTTCACGGTGACCGACGACTTGCCGACGCCACCCTTGCCCGACGCGATCGCGTAGACCTTCGTGAGGTTGTCGGGGCGGGAGAAGGGGATCTCGCGCTGGGCCTGGCCGTCACGCAGCACGGTCTGGAGCTCCTGGCGCTGCTCAGCGGTCATCACGCCGAGCTCGAGGTTCACGCTGCTGACGCCGGGGACGGCGCCAACCTCGGTGTTCACGTCACGCGTGATCGTGTCCTTGAGCGGGCAGCCGGCGACCGTCAGCAGAACCTTGACGTCGACGCGGCCGTCGGCGTCGACGTCGACCGATTCCACCATGTTGAGCTCCGTGATCGGCCGCTTGATCTCAGGGTCCTTGACCCGTGCGAGCGCGCTCTGAATCTGGTCCAACAAGGGGGAAGTCATAGGGTCCAGCGTACTTTCTCCCGCGAACGCCCCTTACCAGGCAACCGAGAAGTACTGGATCTCCCGGAACTCCTTGACTCCCTCGTGGGCGCCCTCACGGCCGATGCCGCTCTGCTTCACGCCTCCGAACGGAGCTGCGGGGTCGGACACGATGCCGCGGTTGATTCCGACCATCCCGGCCTCGGTGCGTTCTGCGGTGTGCAGCGCCCACGCCAGGTTGCCGGAGTAGATGTAGGACGCGAGACCGAACTCGGTGCGGTTGAGCTGCTCGACCAGCGCCTCGTCGTCGGTGTAGGTGACGATCGGCACGACCGGGCCGAAGATCTCGTTCAGCACGACGTCGGCGTCCTCGGGCACGTCCACCAGCAGGGTCGGCGGGTAGAACGATCCGTCGCCGCCCTCGGGTGCCGGTGCCTGGTAGGCGATCTTGGCACCGCGGTCGAGGGCGTCGTTGACCAATCGGGTGACGCCGTCGACGGCGCGGTGGCTGATCAGCGGACCGATCTGGTTGTCGTTCTCGAAGGCGCTGCCGACTCGCAGCGACTCCAACTCACGACCGAACGCGTCCACGAATGCGTCCTTGACGTCCTCATGCACGTAGAAGCGGTTGGCCGCCGTACAGGCCTGGCCGCCGTTGCGGAACTTGGCGATCATCGCGCCGGCCACGGCCTGCTCGATGTCGGCGTCCTTGTGCACGACGAACGGGGCGTTGCCACCGAGTTCCATGGCGGGCGTCACGATCCGCGCCGCCGCCTGGGATAGCAGCAGGCTGCCCACGCGGGTCGACCCGGTGAACGAGACCATGCGCACGCGCTCGTCGGCCAGCCAGCCGCCCATCACCGCGTTCGGGTCGGTGGTCGGAACCACGTTGACCACGCCGGCCGGCACGCCCGCGCGCAGCAGGATGTCGTAGATGGCGAACACCGTCAGGGGAGTCTCCGAGGCCGGCTTCAGGACCACGGTGCAGCCGGCTGCCAGCGCCGGGCCGATCTTGCGGGTGGCCATGGCGGCCGGGAAGTTCCACGGCGTCGCGAGCGCAGCGATCCCGATCGGTCGTGACGTCACGATCGTCCGAGTGCCACCGGCCGGCGACTCCATGTACTCACCCTCGAGGCGAACGGCCTCCTCGGCGAACCAGCGGAAGAACTCGGCCGCATAGGTGACCTCGGCGCGAGCGTCCGGCAGCGACTTGCCATTCTCCGCCGACATCAGGGCGGCGAGGTTCTCGCTCTCGGCGTGCATGAGCTCGAAGGTGCGCCGCAGGATCTCCGAGCGCTCGCGTGGGGCGGTCGCGGCCCACGCCTTGAACGCGGCGTCAGCCGCATCGACGGCACGCTTCGCGTCGCTCTCGTCCGCGTCGGGCACATCGGCGAGGTGGGCACCCGTGGCTGGGTCGGTGACCGCGAAGGTCTTGCCGCTCGAAGCACCTTCGCGCTTGCCGTTGATGCAGAGGCCGTGAGCGGCGTCGAGTGAGGCGATGTAGTCGATCAGTGTCTGGGGGAGCGCCATGAGTTGGCCTTTCGTAGTCGTCGGAGGTTGAGGAGGCAGGAGCTCGTTACGGGTAGAGCCCGCGCTGCTCGTGGGCCTTGGCGACACGCTCGACGGCGAGAGCCGTCGCTGCCGAACGCAAGGAGATGTCCTTCTCCTCGGCGTAGTGGTGCACCTGGTCCCAGGCGTACTGCATCCTCTCGCCCAGACGCGCCTCGACCTCGACCGCGCTCCACCAGTAGGCCTGGTTCGCCTGTACCCACTCGAAGTACGACACCACGACACCGCCGGCGTTGGCGAGGATGTCAGGGACGACGATGGTTCCGGACTCGGCGAGGATCGCGTCTGCCTCAGGGGTGGTCGGGCCGTTCGCGCCCTCCACCACCAGCTTCGCCTTGATCCGGGGAGCGTTGTCGGCGCGCAGCACGCCCTCGATGGCGGCCGGAACGAGCAGGTCGACGTCGAGCTCGAGCACGGCGTCGCCGTCGATGTCATCGGCGCCGGCGAAGCCGGAGACCTTGCCGTTGGCGTCGACGAAGGTCTCGAGCTCGACGATGTCGATGCCGCCTGCGTTGTACAGCGCGCCGTACTGGTCGCTCACGCCCACCACGCGAACGCCTGCCTCGGCCAGGAATCGAGCGGCGTATCGCCCAACCTTTCCGAAGCCTTGAACGACCGCCGTCGCACCCTCGATCGTGATGCCGTATTGCGCCATCGCGCCGAGAGCGACATGAACGACGCCGCGCGAGGTGGCGGTGGCGCGTCCGAGCGAGCCGCCCAGGCTCACCGGCTTGCCGGTCGTGACGCCGAGGACGGTGTGGCCCTGCTGCACCGAGTAGGTGTCCATCATCCAGGCCATCGTGTTCTCGTCGGTGCCGATGTCGGGCGCCGGGATGTCCATCTCGGGCCCGATCAGCGGGCTGATCTCACTGGTGTAGCGACGCGTCACGCGCTCGAGCTCTCGCTGCGAGTAATGCCGCGGGTCGATGCGCACGCCGCCCTTCGCGCCGCCGTACGGCACGTCGAGCAGGGCGCACTTCCAGGTCATCCACATGGCCAGCGCGCGAACCTCGTCAAGGTCGACGTGCGGGCTGTAGCGCAGACCGCCCTTGGCCGGGCCACGCGAGAAGTTGTGCTGCACGCGGTGTCCCAGCAGCACCTCGACGGATCCGTCGTCGCGGCGCAGGGGGATGCTCACGGTCACCTCGCGGCGAGGGGTCGCCAACAGCGCGTAGGTGCCCTGGTCGTAGCCGAGCAGGTCGATCGCCGCGGCCAGTTGGGTACGGGCGTCGTCGAGCGGGTTGGTCTCGACCTTGACGTCGGGGTTGATCACGGCGGTCATCGCGTCTCCCCGAATACCTCGTCCAGAACGTCGCAGGCTTCGGTGAGCAGCGCGTCGCCGATGGCGAGCGGCGGAAGGAAGCGCAGCACGTTGCCGTAGGTGCCGCAGGTCAGCACGACCACGCCCTTCTGGTGCGCGGCCGCAGCCACCTTCTTGGTGAGGTCGGCGTCCGGCTCGGTGGTGCCCGGCTTGACCAGCTCGACGGCGATCATGGCGCCGCGCCCGCGGACCTCGCCGATCCGGTCGTCGTTCGCGCGCAGCTTCTCGAGGCGGGCCACCATGAGCTCGTTGATCTGACGTGCCCGCTCGACGAGGCCCTCGGCCTCGATCGTCTCGAGCACGGCGAGGGCTGCGGCGCAGGCGATCGGGTTGCCGCCGTAGGTTCCGCCCAGCCCTCCGGTGTGGGAGGCATCCATGATGTCGGCGCGACCGGTCACCGCGCTGAGCGGGAGACCGCCCGCGATGCCCTTGGCGGAGACGATCAGGTCGGGGACGGCGCCCTCGTGTTCGATGGCGAACATCGCGCCGGTGCGAGCGAAGCCGGTCTGCACCTCGTCGGCCACGAACACCACGTTGTTGGCCTGGCACCAGTCGATGAGGGCCGGGATGAAGCCCGCGGCCGGCACGATGAAGCCGCCCTCGCCCTGGATGGGCTCGATCACGATGGCGGCGAGGTTCTCGGCGCCGACCTGCTTCTCGATGGTGTCGATCGCACGAGCGGCTGCCTCTGCTCCGCTCAGGCCACCGTCGCGGAAGGGGTAGGAGAGCGGCGCGCGGTAGACCTCGCTGGCGAACGGACCGAACCGGCTCTTGTAGGGCATGTTCTTGGCGGTCAGCGCCATCGTGAGGTTCGTGCGGCCGTGGTAGGCGTGGTCGAACGCGACGACAGCCTTCTTGCCGGTGTAGGCACGGGCGATCTTGACCGCGTTCTCCACCGCCTCCGCGCCCGAGTTGAAGAGCACCGAGCGCTTCTCGTGGTCACCGGGGGTGATGCGGTTCAACGCTTCGGCCACCTCGACGTAACCCTCGTAGGGCGTGACCATGAAGCAGGTGTGCGTGAAGGCGTGCGCCTGAGCCGCGGTCGCCTCGGCGACCCGGGTGGCCGCGTTGCCCACGGTCGTGACGGCGATGCCGGAGCCGAGGTCGATGAGTGAGTTCCCGTCGACGTCGACGAGGACGCCGCCGCCGGCAGCCTCGATGTAGACGGGAAGGGTGACCCCGATGCCGGCCGAAACAGCGGCCGTGCGACGGGCGTCCAGCTCGCGCGAGCGCGGGCCGGGGATCTCGGTGACGATGCGGCGCTCCTGGGGGAGCGAGGGGCCGCCGGTCGCGGCGGTGTTCGAAGCGGTCATGACAAGGACGCTACGCGGACGCGTGTGACCTGGCTCCGGGCGGATCGCACATTTTGAATAGATTGACTGTGCGTTCTGTACAGGCAGTGGCACGATGGTGTCGTGGCCTCGGTGAAAGACGTGCTCGCCGACCCGGCGTTGGGTCTGAGTGCGCTGCACCTACCTCACCCCGACGCCGACGTCCGCTGGGTCGCGGTCAGCGAGCTGGAGGATCCCACCCCCTTCCTCGAGGGTGGCGAGATCCTGCTGACGACTGCTCTCGAGATGGCCGCCTGGGACTCCGAGTGGGATGACTACGTCCGCCGGCTCGTCGCGGCGCGGGTCTGCGCGCTGGGCCTGGCCGTCGGCCTCACCCTGGAATCGGCCCCGACCCCTCTGATCGAAGCCGCGAACCGCTGGCAGATCAATCTCCTGGAGATCCCTCGGCGCACCACGTTCGTGGCCGTCAGCCGCACGGTCGCCGACCTCGTGCGAGCAGAAGAAGGGCGGGCCGCGCAGCGGAGCCTGGAAATCCATCAGGCGCTGACCCGCGCGGCTGCGCAGTCGGATGAGCCCGGCGAGATCCTCAAGACGCTCGCCCATGCGTTGGACGGGATGGCGTGCATGGTCAGCGTGGAGGGAGCGGTGCAGATCGGTCCGCTGGGACCGAAGGCCGCGATGTTCGCCGACACCCTGGTCGCCGAAGAAGTGGCACGCATCCGGCCCCGCGGGCTCCGGGCAGCGTCGAGTGTTCCCGGGAGCGGCGGCACCCTGATGCTGCAGCCGATCGGATTCCACGGCCGCCCGGTGCGTTACCTGGTCGTCGGCTTCGAGGGATCGGGCACGGGAGTGCATCGTGCCGCTATCGCCGCGGCGGTCGTGCTGCTCAACCTCGCCGAGGAGCACCGGCACGGCCGGCTCGAGACGCGCCGCAAGCTCTCCAGCCGCGCGATCGAGCTCCTGATCCACGGCGACCGGCAAGGTGCCGAGTTGCTCCTCGGCGCGTCCGCCGGTGCGGACGTCCCGCTACCGCCGACCTGTGCCGTACTTCGCGCCTCGGGGGCAGCGGAGGACCTGGAGGAGATCTTCGATCGCCTCGACCAGGGTCCCGCGAGGGCGGACATCCTTGCCCAGGCCGTGGTCGACGGCGAGTTCGTGGTGCTCGGGCGCGCGTCGGCCGTCCGTGAGGTCGCGGACGTCGCGGCACGGCGCCTACGCGTGGGGATCGGGCGAACGGCGCCGATCGAGGACGTGGGAGTCGCGTACCGAACCGCGGGACTGGCGTTGGAAGGTGCTCGCGTCGGCGAACCGGCGGTGTGGCGTGAGCGCACGGCCGGCGGTGTGGCGGCGCTCCTGGAGCCCGCTCAGGCCCGCGCCTTCGCCGAGGGCCTGTTGCTCGGATTTCGCGCCGAGGAGGACGCCGACCTGCTCGCCACGCTGGGCTCGTTCCTCCGTCATCACGGATCGCACGTACGCGTGGCGCGGGAACTCGGTATCCATCGCAACACCGTGGCGCAGCGGGTTCGGGTGATCGAGGCTCGCCTCGGACGCTCGCTGGACGATCCTCAGACCCGCGTGGATGTCTGGACGGCCCTGCACATCGCGAACGCGGAGGAGAACTAGGTCTTACTTGGGCTGCGTCTCTTCGGACTTCGGGGTCGTGGTGGGAGCCGCCTCGTTGGTCTCGGCCTTGGCCTCGATCTGAGCAGGCTCGGCGGACTCGTCCTTGTCCTCGGCCATCTCGGACTTGAAGATCCGGATCGAGCGACCCATGCCGCGCGCCAACTCGGGCAGCTTGGTGGAACCGAAGAGCAGCATCACGATCACGAGGATGATCACGAGGTCCCAACCCTCGAACAGGTTCCGGATACTCAGTGCGTACATCGTGGCTCCAACTCAAGCGGTGGCATGGCGTCGATGCGACCCGAAGACCGCTTCACGTCCATAGTACGCGTCGCGGTTCAGGCGACGTTCGGGTTCAAGCCGGTGAGGATGCTGCGGGCTGCGGTGAGCAGGTCGCGCACCTCGGGCACGCTGATGCTGTAGACCACCGTGCCGCCCTGCCGCCGGGACACGACGAGGGACGTCCTGCGCAGGACCGCGAGCTGCTGGGACAGGTTGCTGGCTTCGATGGCGATCTCCGCCAGCAGCTCGTGCACCGCGTGGTCGCGTTCGCTGAGCAGTTCGAGGATGCGGATGCGGGCCGGATGTCCCAAGATCCGGAAGAAGTCGGCCTTCGCCTGGTAGAGCGGCACGCTCATGACACTTGGCACAGCAGGTCCTCTCTGTGACATCCTCAAGGCGCACGCCCGGTTGTCAAGCAGGCGTCCGTCGGGGCGAGACTAGCCCAGTTGAAGAAGTCTTCAATCGTGTAGCCTGCTTGCGCCCTGGTGTACCCCGGTAGAACAACCGGGATCAGGGCCCTCTTGAGTCTCTCGACAGAAGGAACATTCTCGATGGTTGACACTGCCGACCTGGACAAGGTGCTGGACGACGCGGGGCTGACGAACCCGAGCGTCCGTGAGTACGTCAAGCACTGGGCGAGCATCACCCGCCCGGCCCGCGTGGAGGTCGTCAACGCCTCCGACGACGCACGTCTCACCGCTGAGGCCCTCGAGGCCGGCGAGCTCCTTCCTGTCACGGGCGGCCGTACCTATTCGCGTTCCTACCTCAAGGACACCGCACGCGCCGAGGAGCGCACGATCGTCGCCACCAGCGACCCGCGCGACAAGGGTGTCTACAACAACTGGCAGGACTCGGCCGCAGCCAAGGAGAACTACCTCTCCCTGGTCACCGGTGCCTCTGAAGGCAAGACCATGTACGTGGTTCCCTACCTGATGGCTCCGCAGGGTTCTCCTCTGGAGAAGTTCGCCGCCGGCGTGGAGCTCACCGACGCTCGCACCGTCGTGCTGCACATGATCCGCATGGCGCGTGTCGGCGTGAAGTACCTCAACGAGCTCGCCGAGCCGGACTTCTTCGTGCGCGCCGTGCACGTCACCGGAGATCTGCCGAACCTGGGCCAGGGCACCCCGGACGACAAGCGCTACTTCTACACGATCGCCGACGAGCGCATGATCAACCACTTCGGCTCGTCCTACGGCGGCAACGCGCTTCTGGGCAAGATCGCCCACGGCCTGCGCCAGGGCTCCTACGACGGTTGGAAGAACGGCTTCCTGGTGGAGCAGTTCCTGCTGCTCGGCATCAAGGACAAGCAGACCGGCAAGACCTACAACGTCGTCGGCGGCTTCCCGTCGGCCTCGGGCAAGACGAACCTCTCGATGACGCTGGCTCCCGACTCGCTCGGCGACCGCTACGAGATCGAGTTCTACGGCGATGACATCGCATGGCTGTGGCCGGGTGAGGACGGCAAGCTGCAGGCCTTCAACCCCGAGTTCGGTGTGTTCGGTGTCGCCAAGGACACCAACGACCACTCGAACCCGACCGCGATGCAGTCGATCGTCCCGGGCACGGGCACGATCTTCACGAACGTGGCCTACAACGAGAAGACCCAGGACGTGTGGTGGGAGGGTCTGACCAAGAACCCGCCTGCCGACACCGACGGTTGGCTCGACTGGAAGGGCAACCGCATCGCGGACCGCTCGCCTGAGGAGGCCGACGAGCCCTGGGCGCACCCGAACAGCCGATTCACCACCACCATGAAGAACGTTCCGAACCTGGCGCCCAAGTACCACGAGCCGGCCGGTGTTCCGGTGGACGCGATCATCTTCGGTGGCCGTACCCGCGACCGCGAGCCGCTGGTCCGCGCCATCACCGACGTGGCCGAGGGCGTCTACGACGGCCTGACCCTGGGTGCCGAGGCGACCTTCGCCGCCGACGGCCTCGAGGGCGTGCTCCGCTACGACCCGATGTCGATGCGTCCGTTCATGTCCTACGGCGAGGGTGACTACGCCCAGCACTGGCTGAACGTCATCGGCGCCTGCTCCGAGAAGCCGATCTTCGCCCACGTGAACTGGTTCCAGCGTGACCCCGAGGACGGCCACTTCCTGTGGCCCGGATACCGCGAGAACGTGCGAGCGCTGGTGTGGCTCATCGACAACAAGCTCGGCAACGTCAAGGGCAACGAGACCCCTGTCGGCGTCATCCCGGCCAAGGAGGAGCTCAACCTCGAGGGCCTCGTGGCCGAGCCGGGTGACATCGACAAGCTGCTCACTATCGACGCCCGTCGCTGGCAGCAGGAGATGGGCTACCGCAAGGAGCACCTCGAGCAGTTCGAGCGCCTCCCGCAGGAGATCTGGGACGCCCACAACCGCGTCGCGGCCGCCGTCGAGGAAGCCGCTCAGAACGACTGAGCTCTCGATTGAGCCCACAGCATTTTCATGGGCGTGTCCGAGGGCCACGCCCTTGGCTAGAGGGGTTGGAGGGGAGACGATGGAAAGCGTGACTCACGCCGACCAGGTCAAGACGGTTCCTGCGCAAACAGCCGATCGGATTCACGTCGTGGCCGAGCCGAGTCGGCAGCGATACGAGCTCTTCGACGGCGACGCGATGATCGGGATGACCGTCTACGGGCTCCCCGACGACGGGCACGTCGACTTCGTTCACACCGAGGTGGACCCCGAGTACAGCGGTCGTGGCCTCGCCGGATTCTTGGCCGAGTTCGCGATCAAGGACGTCCAGTCGCAGGGCAAGCGAGTCATCCCACACTGCCCGTTCATGCGGGGTTGGCTGCGCAAGCACCCCGAGTACGACGCGATCGTCGACTTCCCCGCGGAGTAACTAGTTCGCGGTCGCCTTGGTGATGGTGACGGTCTCGTTCGGCGGGGTGTTGCCGTAGGCGTCGCTTGTGCCTGAGCCATGTGAAGCGATCTGCTGAACGACCTTGAGGCCGCTCGCCGACATCTGCCCGAAGATCGTGTAGCTGTAGGCCAGGGGCGAGTCCTTGTAGACCAAGAAGAACTGTGAGCCGTTGCTGCCCGGCTGTCCGGTGTTCGCCATCGCGACCGTGCCAGCTGGGTAGATGCAACTGCTCGCGGTGCAACCCCGCGGGGCCGCGGCCGCGCTGAGCTCATCGGCAAAGGTGTAGCCAGGACCACCGCCCCCGGTGCCCGACGGGTCGCCGCACTGGAGAACGTAGATGCCGCTGGTCGTCAGCCGGTGGCAGTGCGTGTTGTCGAAGTAGCCCTGACGGATCAACGACACGAGCGAGTTGACCGTGCACGGCGCGTGCTTGGGATCGAGCGTGATCGCGATCGTGCCGCGGTTGGTGTTGATCGTGGCTGTCTTGACGCCTGCGATAGGTATCGCGCTCGGCGCCTTCACCGCCTTGGCTGCCGGCCCCGACGCGGGGTAGGAGCACTGGCCCGCGGCCGGCGTCGTCGGTGCCGCCGAGGTGGCGGCCGGCGTGCTGGGGCCGGAGGTCGCAGTGCTGGCGGAGTCGGTCGATGAGGGCGACGTGGAACCGCAAGCGGTCAGGGCCACGAGGGCTGCAGCGGCGGCGCTGAGTGTGAGAACTCGCTTGATCACGCCGCTGAGCGTACGCGACCGGATTGACGACGTTCGGAGCCGAAGAGTTCCCGGTTAACGAACTCGTAACACCCGTGGTCAGCACGTAGCGCGACGGAAACAAACAGGCGCACATAGTGAAACCTCGGCAGCGCACAGTTCTCGCAATTGAGCAGGCCCCGCGCGCCGACGTCGTCGCGTGAAGGTGGCTCGCCCACCTACGACGATGGAGGTTTCCAGTGCTACTGGACGGCTATATCGCCTTTATGTTGGTGGCGACTGCGCTGGTGCTGATGATGACAGTGCCCGCACTCGCCCTTTTCTACGGCGGAATGGTGCGGAGCAAGTCCGTACTGAACATGATGATGCTCTCGTTTGTGGCATTCGTCATCACCGCGATTGTCTTCGTTCTCTGGGGTTGGTCCGAAGGCGGATGGGCCGACGGAGGCATCAACAAGGGCTTCAACAACGGCGACCTGATCGCCAGCCCGTTCAACCTCTGGGGCCTGAACCACGAGCTCCCGCAGAACTTCGTCTTCGTGATGTTCCAGATGACCTTCGCGGCCATCACTGCGGCGTTGATCAGTGGATCCATCGCGGACCGCGTCAAGATCTCGCGTTGGGCGCTCTTCGTCCCGTTCTGGCTCACGCTCGTCTACTTCCCGATCGCTCACAACGTCTGGGCCGGCGGGTGGCTGTACACCCACTTCCCGAACCTGGACTACGCGGGTGGAACCGTCGTTCACATCAACGCCGGTATTGCGGGCCTCGTCCTCGCGGCCGTGATCGGCAAGCGCGTCGGTTGGCCGCGTGAGGTGGGGAAGCCGCACAACGTCACCCTGACGATGATCGGTGCCGGGCTCCTGTGGTTCGGCTGGTACGGCTTCAACGTCGGCTCGATCGTTCAGGCGGCTGCGTGTCAGTCGAAGACCGACCTGATCACCGGTGTTCCCGCAGGCTGTGACGCAGCTTGGGCCGGCTGGATCAGCAAGTCGGGCACGTTCACCGCTGGCAGTCAGTTCCCCGCCGAGATGTCGGTGACCTTCCTCAACACCACCGTCGCCACCGCGGCTGCCTGTCTCGCCTGGCTGATGGTCGAGCGCATCATCCACAAGAAGTTCACCTCGCTGGGTGCGGCTTCGGGCATCGTGGCCGGTCTCGTTGCGATCACCCCGTCCTGTGGTGCGGTCTCGACCCCGGGCGCCATCGGCGTCGGTGTTCTCGCCGGTGCGATCTGTGCGGTCGCCGTCGGCCTGAAGTACAAGATCGGCCTCGATGACTCGCTCGACGTCGTCGGTGTCCACCTGGTCGGCGGTATTGTCGGCGCCCTTTCGATCGGGTTCCTCGGCACGGTCACCTCGCCTCAGGGCAAGGACGGCCTCTTCGTGGACAACATGAACGGCCTCTTCTACGGCGGCAACGCCGAGCTCCTGGGTCACCAGGCGATGGGCGTGCTGTTCACGCTCGTGTGGTCGGGCGGCATCACGCTGATCCTCGGCTTGCTGATCAAGTACACGATCGGTTGGCGCGTCTCCGCTGACGAAGAGGTCGAGGGCATCGACATCGTCGACCACGGCGAGACCGCTTACGACATCGACAACCGCAGCGGCGGGGTCCTCGGCTCGACCGGAGTCCTGACCACCGGCTACGGAGGCCACAGCAAGGAAGGGGCACACGCATGAAGCTGATCACCGCAGTCATCAAGCCGCACAAGTGGGAGGACGTCCGGCAGGCGCTGGAGACCTTCGGCGTGACCGGCATGACCGTCAGTGAGGTCAGCGGCTACGGGCGGCAGAAGGGCCACACCGAGGTCTACCGCGGCGCGGAGTACGACATCGCCCTGGTCCCGAAGATCCGCATCGAGATCGTCGTCGACGACGATGACGCCGCTGCGATCCTCGAGATCATCGTGAAGGCCGCTCAGACCGGCCGGATCGGCGACGGCAAGGTCTGGGTCTCGCCGGTCGACACGGTCGTCCGGGTCCGCACCGGAGACAAGGACGAAGCGGCCGTCTGAGGCCTCATGTAACACCTCTGTAACAAACCTGAAATGAATCGGGGCGAGGGTGAGCGGTCATGTCGACCGCCACCCTCGTCCCGCTCATGTCGCACGCCGCCGTGGACACCGGCGACACGGCCTGGCTGCTGATCTCGACCGCCCTGGTGCTGCTGATGGCGCCGGGGCTCGCGCTTTTCTACGGCGGGATGGTCCGGAGCAAGTCGGTCCTCAACATGATGATGATGACCTTCGGCGCGCTCGCCGTGGTGCTGATCGTCTGGGTGGTGGTCGGCTACTCGATGGCCTTCGGTGACGACATCGGCGGCGGGCTGCTCGGCGATCCGTTCCAGCACTGGGGTCTGCAGGACCTGGTGTCGGGCAAGGCCGACAACTGGCTCTCGGTTCCGGTCATTCTCTTCGCCGCGTTCCAGGGCCTCTTCGCGGTGATCACGGGCGCGCTCGTCTCGGGCGCGATCGCCGACCGTGCCCGGTTCGGCGCATGGCTGATCTTCGTGGGCGTGTGGACGCTGGTCGTCTACGCGCCGGTCGCGCACTGGGTCTTCGATGCCGATCACCGCAATCACGTCGGCGGCTGGCTGGTGAACCGCATCCACCTGATCGACTTCGCCGGCGGTACGGCCGTCGAGATCTGCTCGGGTGCCTCGGCGCTGGCGTTGGCGCTGGTTCTCGGCGTTCGGGTCGGGTTCGGCAAGGACCCCATGCGTCCCCACAACCTCACGCTCGTCATGCTCGGCGCCGGGCTCCTCTGGTTCGGCTGGTTCGGGTTCAACTCCGGGTCGGCGCTGACCGCGGGGCATGGCGCAGCCCTCGTCTTCGTCGCCACCCTCTGCGCGGGCGCGGCCGGCACGCTGGGCTGGCTGCTCGTCGAGATGAAGCGTGACGGGCACGCGACCACGCTGGGCGCCGCCTCGGGCATGGTCGCCGGTCTGGTGGCGATCACTCCCTCCTGTGGGGCGGTGACTCCGATCGGCGGCCTCATCGTCGGCGCCCTGGCCGGCGTCATCTGTGCGTTCGCGGTCGGGCTCAAGTACCGCTTCGGCTTCGACGACTCCCTCGACGTCGTCGGGGTGCACCTGGTCGGCGGCGTGGTCGGCACGCTGGCGATCGGCTTCCTCGCCTCCTCGATGGCGCCGTCAGGTGTCGACGGCCTCTTCTACGGAGGGAGCACCACGCAGCTGGGGCGTCAGGCAGTCGGCGTCGTGGTGGTGCTGGTCTACTCGTTCGTCGTGTCCGGACTGCTCGGTCTGGCCGTTCACAAGCTCTGGGGATTCCGGATCGAGCCCGAGCACGAGGTCAGCGGCATCGACCTCGTCGTGCATGCCGAGTCCGCCTACGACCTGCACGCCACCGCAGGCACGCGACACAGCGTTCTGGGCGGATAGGCTCGCTGTATGAAGCTCGTGACCGCAGTCATCAAGCCGCACAAGTGGGAAGACGTGCGCGCCGCCCTGGCGACCGTCGGCATCACCGGCATGACCGTCAGCGAGGTCAGCGGCTACGGTCGCCAGAAGGGTCACACCGAGGTTTACCGAGGCGCCGAGTACGACGTTGCGCTGGTGCCGAAGATCCGCCTCGAGGTCGTCGTCGACGACGGTGACGCGGACGCGGTCGTGGAATCCATCGTGAACGCAGCCGCGACGGGTCGCATCGGCGACGGCAAGGTGTGGGTGGTTCCGGTGGAGTCGATCGTGCGGGTGCGTACCGGCGACCGCGACGAAGCAGCCGTCTGATCCAGGCATAGCGCCTCCCCATGACTGCCGCTGAGCGGAGCGACCGCAGCGACGCAGCCGATGAGCTCTGCTCCCAGGCGTTCGACGCGGCCGGTTGTCCCGAGGCCGGCGTCGCGCTCGTCGCCGTCGGGGGTTACGGCCGTCGTGAGCTGGCGCCCTTCAGCGATCTCGACGTCGTGTTGGTCCACGACGACGACGTCGAGCTGGGCGAGTGGGCGAGCAAGCTCTGGTACCCGCTCTGGGACTCCGGTGCGAACATCGACCACTCCGTTCGATCCCGCGGCGAGATGCTCGAGCAGTCCTCGGCTGACCCTCGCGTCGCCCTCGGGCTGCTCGATCTGCGCCATCTCGCGGGCGACCCGAACCTGACCCTTCGCCTACGTAGTGCCGTCCTCGCCGCCTGGCGACAGGGCGCTCGTGCGCGTCTGCCCGAGCTGCGCTCCCTGGTCGCCGGTCGGGCCGAGATCATGGGGGAGTTGGCGCACTCGTCGGTTCCGGACGTCAAGGAGTCCATCGGCGGACTGCGTGATGCGACGGTGATCAAAGGCCTGGTGGCCACCTGGCTCGTCGACGTGCCGCACGCCGACCTGGAGCGGTGTCGGCGCTCGCTCCTCGACGTGCGCGACGCCCTCCATGCCGCCGCGGGTCGAGCGACCGACCGCGTGACGCCGGAGTACTGGGGTCCGATCGCTGAGGCTCTCGGTCTTCCCGACGAGACCGCGGCCCAGATGCACACCCGAGCCCTCGGTCGTCGCATCACCCACATCTCCCGGCTGACCTGGCGTCGGGTCGACGGCATCATCCGCCAGGGAGCGGCGGGCGTCCGCCCTCGGATGCCGCGACTGGAGCCGGTCGCGCCGGGGGTGGCCATCTCGGCCGACGAGGTGGTGCTGACGGCAGCGGCGCGACCGAAGCTCGATCCGGTCCTCCTGCTGCGCGCTGCCGCCGAGGCCGCCGAACGTGGCCTGGTGCTGGCCCCCGCGACCGTGGCGCGGTTGGTCCGGGACTGTCCTCCCCTCCCGAGTCCCTGGCCACAGGAGGCGCGCGACTGCCTGGTGCGCCTCCTCGCCTCGGGGCGCGGACTCCTGGACGTCTGGGAAACCCTCGACGAGACCGGTGCCGTCGACACGTTCCTGCCCGAGTGGGAGCGGGTTCGGCTGCTGCCGCACGCCTCGGTCGTCCACCGGTTCACCGTCGATCGGCATCAGGTCGAGACCTGCATCGAGGCGTCGTCGCTGATCCGCCGCGTCGCGCGCCCCGACGTCCTCATGGTCTCGGCGCTGTTGCACGACATCGGCAAGGGCGGCACGGAGGAGCACTCGTTCGCCGGCGAGCCGATCGCGCGGGCCGTGGCCGAGCGGATGGCCTTCGATGCGAACGAGGTGGACCTGATCGCTGACCTCGTGCGATGGCACTTGCTGCTTCCGGAGGTCGCCACGACGCGCGACCCCGAGGACCCGCAGACCGTCCAACTCGTCACCGAGCATGTGGAGAACCGCGAGGAGCTCGAGCTCCTCGCGGCGTTGACCGAAGCCGATGCCAAGGCGACCTCCACGAAGGCTTGGACGCGGTGGCGTGCCTCGATGATCACCACGCTCGTGCGCCGCACGGCCGCGGCGCTCAGTGACGTCGAGCTCGTCGAGCCGGCGCCGCCGATCGTCGACGTGCCACGACAGCTCCGCAAGGACCCGAGGGCGGTCGTGGTCGAGGTGTTCGAGGACAGCGGGAGCTCGCGGGTACGCGTGGTCTCGGGCGACCGACTGGGATTGCTGGCCGATGCCGCGGCGATGCTGGCCCTGCAGAAGGTCTCGGTTCGTGGCGCGCGCGTGTGGACCCAGGGTGGGAAGAACCCGGTGGGCGTCTCGGAGTGGCTGGTCGATGAGCACGGCCTCGATGCGATCGTCCTGCGTCAGCGACTCGAGGCGATCGCCGACGGGCGCCTGGACCCCGCCGACCGGCTGCAGCGACCCGCTCCCGCGCGCCGGGCACCGATCGTGGTGCAGCACCTCGAGGCCTCGCTGACAGCCACGGTGATCGAGGTTCGCGCTGACGACCGGCCGGGGCTGATCTACACGGTGTGCCGGGCTCTGGCGGGGCTCGGGATCTCGGTGCGGTCGGCGCACGTGGCCACGCTGGGGCCGCAGGCTGTGGACGTCTTCTACGTGCAGGAATCCGGCGACGACAACGAGGGGCCGCTGGAGCCCGGGCGGGCCGCGTTCGCTGTCACGAGTGTCCTCGATGCCCTGATCGCCACGGTGGCCTCGTAGGGGTCGATAGGGTGGACCACTCCACCGCCCCGCGCATTCTCAAGGATTGACTGCCTGTGTTCGCCACGCTCTCGGATCGGCTTGCCGACACCTTCAAGAACCTTCGCGGCAAGGGCAGGCTCTCGGAAGCGGACATCGACGCGACCGCCCGCGACATCCGGCTCGCTCTGCTCGAGGCGGACGTCGCGCTGCCGGTGGTCAAGGAGTTCGTGGCGCGGGTCAAGGATCGCGCTCGCGGTGCGGAGGTCTCTCAGGCCCTGAACCCGGCGCAGCAGATCGTCAAGATCGTCAACGAGGAGCTCGTCGCGATCCTGGGTGGGGAGACCCGGCGCCTGCGGTTCGCCAAGAACCCGCCGACCGTGATCATGCTTGCCGGTCTGCAGGGTGCCGGTAAGACCACCCTCGCTGCCAAGTTGGCGCTGTGGCTCAAGGATCAGGGCATGAGCCCGCTGCTGGTGGCATGTGACCTGCAGCGTCCCAACGCCGTCAACCAGCTCCAGGTCAATGGCGATCGGGTCGGCGTCCGGGTGTTCGCGCCCGAGCCCGGCAACGGCGTGGGCGA
>JBQCDC010000445.1:0-7153 GCA_051961575.1 Marmoricola sp. | reverse complement strand
TGCCGCCGGCACCGAGCACCGGGACGTCGGGCCCGACGGCGTCGACGATCTCCGGGGTCAACACCATCGAGGCGATCTCACCGGTGTGACCGCCCGCCTCGTATCCCTGGGCGATGATGATGTCGACGCCGTTGGAGACGTGGCTCTGGGCGTGCTTGGGCGCACCCGCCAGCGCCGCGACCTTGAGTCCAGCCGCATGACACTCCTCGATGACGTCGTTCGGCGGCGTCCCGAGTGCGTTGGCGATCAGCACCGGTCGGTGCTGCAGAGCCACATCGACGTGCGACCGCGCCATCGAGTGCAGCCAGCCGAGGACGCCCTCGCGGCCCTCGCCTTCCGGAAGCGGAGGACCGACGAGCTTGAGCAGGGTCTCGTCGACCCACTGCTTGTGGTCCTCGGGGATATACGCCGAGAGGTCGGTCGAGGTGCCCTCGGTCGGCACCTTCATCGGCATGACGACGTCCACGCCGTAGGGCTTTCCGTCGGTGTTCTCGTCCATCCAGGTGAGCGTCTTGTCGAGCTCGTCGGGGTCGTTGAACCGAACGCAGCCCAGGACGCCGAGCCCGCCGGCTCGCGAAACGGCGGCGGCTACGTGCTCGGACGGGGTGAAGGCGAAGATCGGGTACTCGATGCCGAAGACATCGCAAAGCTCGGTGCGCATGGGGATTCTCCTGTCGAAGATGTCGGTCAGGCGGTGACGCGGTTGGCGAGAGCCATTTCCTTGGCCGCCGGGTACTGCGCCTTGCCGGTCGCGTTGCGGGGCACCTCGTCGACGATGGTCAGGGCGCGGGGCAGCTTGTAGCCGGATAGGTGGGAGCGCAGGAACTCGCGAAGCTCGGCCAACTCGACGACGGCGCCCTCCCGGGGCTGCACCACGGCGGCCACCGCCTGGCCGTACTTCTCATCCGGCAGGCCGACCACCAGAGCGTCGTAAACGCCCGGGTGCGCCTTGATCGCCTGCTCCACCTCTTCCGGATAGACCTTCTCGCCACCCGTGTTGATGCAGTTCGACCCACGACCCAGCAGCGTGAGGCGGTTGCCCTCCTCGATCCGGGCGTTGTCACCGGGGATCGAGTAGCGCACACCATCGATGACGACGAAGGTCTTCGCCGATTTCTCGGGGTCCTTGTAGTAGCCGACCGGGACGTTGCCAGCGCGTGCCGTCCGGCCGATCTTGCCGACGTCCTTCAGCGGGTCGAGGATCCGGTTCTCCTCGTCGATGACCACCGTGGTCGGCGGGATCGAGACCACGGGTCCGTCGGTCGAGAGCGCGCTGGCGTCCTGGAGGCCGGTGCCCTGGAAGCCCGTTTCGGACGAGCCGACCGAGTCGGTGAAGACGGCGTTCGGGAACGCCTTCATCCAGCGCTCCTTGACCGACTTGGAGAAGATCGCGGCGCTGCTGGCGATGGCGAAGAGGGTCTGGCCGCTGTAACCGCCCGCCTCGTAGGCGTCGATCAGCGGGACCGCCATCGCGTCGCCGGTCATGAAGAGCATCTGGACGCCGTGCTTGTCGATGAGCTCCCAGGTCCGGACGGGGTCGAACTTGGGCTCGAGGATGGTGACCTGACCCGCGAATAGGTGCATGAGGAGCGACGCCTGCGCGCCGCCGTGCATCAGCGGGCTGAGGGGCAGCGTGACGAGGCTGTCCTCGACGGCCTTCTTGGACTGGTCGTACTCCTCCAGCGGCTCGCCGGTCATGAAGTCGATGCCGCCACCGAGCACGCGCCAGAAATCCTCGTGGCGCCACATGACGCCCTTCGGGAATCCGGTCGTTCCGCCGGTGTAGATGATGTGGATGTCGTCGGGGCTGCGCTCGCCGAAGTCGCGGGCGTCGGACTGGCCCTTGATCGCGTCCTCGAGCAGGACCCCGCCGTAGGGCGACACATCTGACGCATCGCCCTCGTCGAGCGGGTTCGGGACGGCCACGATGGTCTTGAGCGACGGCACCTTGGGGGCGACCTCGGCGACCAGCGGCGCGTAGACGCGGTCGTGCACGAGACCGACGAGGTCGGCGTTGTCGAAGAGGTACTCCAGCTCGCTCGTGACGTAGCGGTAGTTGACGTTGATGGCGACCGCGCGCACCTTGAGGATCGCCAGCAGGGCGATGACGTGCTCGATGCTGTTCTTCGCGTAGAGACCCACGTGGTCGCCAGGTCCGATGCCTTGCGACTCGAAGAAATGAGCGAGTTTGTTGGACTCTGCCTCCAGCTCCGCGAAGGTGATCACCTGGTCGCCGACTTGGACGGCGGGCTTCTCCGGGACGGCGTCGACGGCATGCTCGAAGAGGTCTGCGATGTTGAGGGCCACGTCCCAAGACTATCCCACGTTCTCGTTTTTCACTACCAGCGCCCCATGGCCGAGAACGCACCTGCTCCCCACTGTCTGGTCGAGCTCAAGGGGCACACCCTTGTCGTCACCATGAACCGACCCGAGGCGCGCAACGCCCTGTCGGGCGAGATGCTCGCGATCATGGAGCAGGCCTGGGAGCGTGGCAACAACGACCCCGAGGTCAGGGTCGTGATCCTCACCGGCGCGGGCGGATACTTCTGCGCGGGCGCCGACCTCAAGGCCATGAGCAAGGACGCTCCGACCGACAAGTTCGAGTCCGGCGAGTACGACCCGTCGGTGATCAAGTCGCTGCTCAAGGGCTACCGGCTCACCAAGCCGCTGATCGCTGCGGTTGAAGGTCCCGCGATCGCCGGCGGCACCGAGATCCTGACGGCGACGGACATCCGCATCGCTGGTGAATCGGCTCGCTTCGGTGTGTCCGAGGCCAAGTGGAGCCTCTACCCACTGGGCGGCTCGGTGGTTCGACTCCCCCGCCAGGTGCCGTACACCGTCGCCATGGACCTGCTGCTCACCGGCCGCCACATCAAGGCTCCGGAGGCGCGCGACATCGGCCTGATCGGGTACGTCGTTCCCGACGGAACCGCACTGCAGAAGGCGCACGAGATCGCCGACCTCATCTGCGCGAACGGCCCGCTCTCGGTCCAGGCGATCATCAAGACCGTGCGCGACTCCGAGGGTCGCCATGAGGACGACTGCTGGAAGGACGACGCCGCCGTCGGCGCTCGCGTCTTCGCCTCCAACGACGCCAAGGAAGGCCCGCGCGCGTTCGCCGAGAAGCGCACGCCCAACTTCACCGGCAGCTAGCGCGAGCGGTCAGTTGTCGGGTACCTGGTGGGATCGCCGCTGCCCAAGTTGACGCAATTGGCGCTTTTCGAGTTGGTGCACCCGTGCCTGAATATGGTCCTCCGGGTTCATCCAGAGCCGCAGCGCGGGCATCGCCGTACCGAAGGTGACGAAGATCGGCCAGGGAAACGCCGTTCCATGACCGGCTGCCAAGACGCCGATCCAGATCACCCAACAGATGATCGCCGGACCGAGATAGGTCAGCGACGAGCGCCGATCTGCCCGGTACCTCCGTTCCGCCTCGACTCGCAGCGCAGAGGGGCTCAGCCGCGCCGGCGCACTGGAAACGAGATCGCGCACCAGCGGCGGAATGTCGGCGAGTGTCCTGATGGCACTGACTTGAGCGCTGCGCTCGTCGAATTCATCGCGATCGAGACGGCCTTCGGCGTACGCGTCTCCGAGCAGGCTGGCAACCGCGTCACGATCGCGGTCGGAGGCGCGAAGGTGGGCGTTCTCCGGCTGGCGCGGGTCCTGCGCAAACGTCGCCCAAAAAACGGAACTCTCCACCCCGCCACGGTATGCCTCGTTCTCAAGCCCCGACTCGATCATTTGTCAGGGAACTGACGGGTCGAACGTGAGAACTGACGGCTCGCGGTTAGCCGATGGAGCGGCCCGCGCCCTCCCAGAACTTGGCGCGGAGGGCCTTCTTGTCGGGCTTGCCGAGGCCGGTCAGCGGGAGCTCGTCCATCGCGATGACGTCCTTCGGTGACTGAACCGAACCCTTCCGCTCCTTCACGCAGGCCTGGATCTGCGCGACGACGTCGTCGGTCAGCTCGAAGCCCTCGCGGAGCACGACGACCGCCGTCACGGCCTCGCCGAACTTCTCGTGCGGGGTGCCGATCACACTGACCTGCGCGATCGCCGGGTGCTCGGCGATGACGTCCTCAACCTCACGCGGGAACACGTTGAATCCGCCGGTGACGATCATGTCCTTGGTCCGGTCAACGATGAACCAGAAGCCGTCCTCGTCCTCGCGGGCCACATCTCCGGTGTGCATCCAGCCGTCGGCGCGGTACGTCTCCGCGGTCGCCTCGGGCAGCTTCCAGTAACCGCCCGACAACAGCGGCCCAGCAACGCAGATCTCCCCCGGCTCGCCCTGACGCACGGGGTTGCCGTCCTCGCCCAGAAGGGCCGCTCGAATGAAGGCGGAGGGCCGACCGCACGAGGTCAGTCGCGACTCGACGGGCTTGCCCTCGGAGTCCACGTGCTCGCCCTTGGGGAAGTAGGTGATCGCCATCGGGGCCTCGGACTGCCCGTAGTACTGGGCGAAGATCGGACCGAACCGCTCGATCGCCTCCTTCAAGCGCACCGGGTTGATCGCCGAGGCGCCGTAATACACGGTCTCGAGCGACGAGAGGTCCCGCGTCCGTGAGTCCGGGTGGTCGAGCAACGCGTACAGCATGGTCGGCACGACCATCAGCGAGTTGATCTTCTTCTCCTCGATCGTCGCCAGAACCTCTGCGGGATCGAAGCGGGCGGACACGAAGAGCGTGCCGCCCTTGATCACGACCGGCACGAAGAACGCGGCGCCCGCGTGCGACAGCGGGGTGCACATGAGGAAGCGCGGCTCCTTCGGCCACTCCCACTCCGCCAACTGAATCTGCGTCATCGTCGAGAACGCGCGCGTCGTGCCGATGACTCCCTTGGGCTTGCCGGTGGTGCCGCCCGTGTAGGTGATCGACGTGACGTGGTCCTCGGGGAGCAGCTTCGCCGTCAGGGTGGTCGGCGCGAAGCCGGCCGCGACCTCTGTCAGATCCACGCCCACGTGCGCCAGCTCGGGCGGGACCGGGCCGATCGTCAGGATCTTCGTGAGCCCCGGGCACTTCTCGAGGAGCTCGACCGCGCGCGCCGCGAAGTACGGATCGACCGTCAGCGTGGTGATACCCGCGTCATTGATCACGTACGCGTGGTCATCCGCCGACCCCAGCGGATGAAGCGAGGTCCGCTGGAAGCCTTGGGTCTGGCCCGCGCCGAGGATGAAGAGCACCTCTGGCCGGTTGAGCGCGAGCAATGCCCCGGCGGTTCCGCTCCCCGCGCCCAGCGACTCGTACGCCTGGACGTACTGCGAGATGCGATCCGCCGTCTCCTTGCCCGTCAGCGTCACCGAGCCCAGCTCGACGATCGGCCGATTCGCGTGCCGCTTCAGAGCCGCCACCATCAGGTGGCCGTTGTGGGTACCGGTGCGCAAGGTGTCCGCAGTGGAAGGCATGCCCTCAGATTAGAACGCGTTCTAGTTCTGGGCAATCAGGCGCGACTCCGCGACACTGAACCCATGGCCTACGATCAAGACCTTGCCGACCGGATCCGGCTCATCCTCGGTGCCCAAGCGGACATCAGCGAGATGAAGATGTTCGGCGGTCTCGCCTTCCTCGCGAACGGCAACATGGCGATCGCCGCCTCCGGTCAAGGTGGCGCGATGGTCCGCGTCGACCCCGCCGAGTCCGACTCGTTGCTCAGTGAGAATGTCGAGACCATGGAGATGCGCGGACGCCTGATGCCCGGATGGCTGCGGGTCAAGGGGCCGGAGCTGGAGAACTCGTTGGAGACCTGGGTGGAGCGAGGCACGACCTACGCTCGCTCGCTGCCGCCCAAGAAGAAGAGGACCTAAACGGCTCAGCCGTGATGGACGGCGCACCAGGCGTTCCGCTTGGCGTTTGAGGTTGGCGTGGCCCGGAAGATCGGGATCGCCTCGATCAACTTCGCCTGGGCCAGCGCGTAGTTGTCGATCCACGCATTTGCCAACGCCTTCTCCTGTGGCGTCTTCGCGTTGGCCAGCACCTCCGCGTTGCGCCACACCATTTCGCGCCAGCCACGCATGATCAATCCGGCGACGGTCCCGGTCGTCCCAGCGAGGTAGTAGTCGTTGAAGTCCGGATCGAACCGACGCGTCTCCTCGGTGAAGACCGGGCCGTACAGGCTGTCGAGCCGGTCGTTGTAGGCGTTGTGGTCAATCTTGTGCGACGTGCCGTCCTGGGCGGTGAGCCCGTCGGCGACCAGCGCGCGCGGGAAATCGTTGTTGATATGAGCGTTCATGTTGATCATGAAGTCGCCCAACCCGGTCAACTTCTCGTGGGTGGTGTCATCGAGCGCCACCTTCCAAGCCGGCGGCACCGCCCTCCCGGCGGCGTAGTTGTCCATCGTGGTGAAGTACATGTGGGCAAACACCGCGTCGAGACGATTCAGCCACTGAGGATCCTTGAAGTAGCCACTGCGGTTGGCATCACGCACATTCTCGGTCACCCGCAGATACGCGAGACCGAAGATCGCGTTGTCACTGCAGGACGTCGCCAACGGCTGCAGGCGGGCTTCCATGGTTCGGATCACCGAGTCGATACAGCTGTTCGCGCCGTCCGGACAGATCGAGCCGGTATACGGCGTGTAGGGAGTCGGCAAGGCGGCCAAGGCGTTGATGACCGGATCGACCACAGCCGGATTCACCAGCATGCCCGAGGGGCCGGCGCCGAATGCGGGCGCCGCGGAGACGCCCGCGACCAAAGCGAGACTGGACATGGCAACGGCGATGCGGCGGAATCTGGTCATCGTTCCTCCCAACGAGTAGTCAGGCGAGCAGTTCCGCGACCCGGTTGATCTCGTCCGTCGACTGGCAGCTGAGCAGAAGCGTCGTGACACCAGTCGACTCCCACTCCGCCACCCGCTCCTTGACGTAGCCCTCGTCGCCGATGATGTGCAGGTCCTCGATCAGCTCGTCCGGGATCAGAGCGGTCGCGGCCTCACGGTTGCCCGCGAGGAAGTACTCCTGCACCTGGTCGGTGATCGCGCCATAACCCATCCGCTCGAAGACGGTCTTGTGGAAGTTCTGCTCCTTGGCGCCCATCCCGCCCATGTAGAGCGCGGCGAACGGCTTCATCGCCTCGATGGCGGCTCGTCGCTCGTCCTCGGAGTTGGTGATCTGCAGGTGGCAGGTCGCGGCGATCTCGAAGTCGGCGCGCGAACGACGCGC
>JBQCDC010000444.1:0-3113 GCA_051961575.1 Marmoricola sp. | reverse complement strand
GTCTTGATCGCGCGCGAGTCGATCCACAACTCGCAGGCGCTGTTGGCGTTCGTGGCGCTGTCGAACGTCGACCTGGCTGCCATCGCTCGGCACGTACTGGACGCCCATCAGACGGGGCTTTATGCGGCGGGGCTCATCGTGACCAAGGTTGTGCTGTTCCTCCCCCAGTTCGTGGTGGTGACGGCGTTCCCGACCATGTCGACTCCGCATGAGCGGCGGACGGCGATGGTCCGCTCGCTGATCTTGATGTCCGTCGTGGGCGCGGTGAGCACCCTCGGCTCTTGGGCGCTCTCCGGACTTGCACTGGTCTTCATCGGCGGTCACCAGTACAGCGGCGTTCAAGGTGAGCTCTGGATCTTCGCGATCCTTGGGACGCTGCTCGCGATGCTGCAGTTGCTCGTCTATTCGGTGTTGGCGCGGCAGGGGCGGTGGCCGGTGCTGTTGATCTGGGGCGCGTTGATCCTGCTGGTGGTGATCGGGTGGCAGCAGTCGACGCTGGAGTCGTTGCTGTGGACGGTGGTTGCCGTCGACGGTGTGCTCTTCGCGATCCTGCTGGGATTGTCGTTCCAGGCTCTGGGGCGGCCCGTGCCGGCGGATGAGGCCGAGCCGGCGATCGCTGTCTAGACACCCAACGCGACGAACGCTGCGGCGGTTGCCTGCTCGACCGGGCTTCCCTCAACTCTCACCTCAGCCAGCGCCTCGGCTGGGGTGCGCTTGGCGTCGAGCGCGGCGTGCACCCGCACCATCAGGTCTGCGGTCGCCTCGTCGTTGACCTCGGCGATGCTGCAGAGCAGACCCGCGCTGCCCAGCGAGAACAGTGCGCTGGCGAGACCGAGGACCTCCTGTGCACCGACCGGCGCGAGGACGCCCGAGTCGCAGGCGGAGAGGATCGTCCGGTAGGGGGCGCGCTTGAGGCGTTCCAACTCGTAGACCGAGAGCTGGCCGTCAGCCATCTCGAGGGCCGAGAAGAGTGGGCTGTCGGCGCGGAAGGTGCCGTGGGTCGCAAGGTGCGCCAGCTTGGCTCCGTCGATGGCCTTCATGGTGGCGGCGACGGTGGCGTCGGCATCGCGGAGGACGGTTGCGTCGGGGTACTGCGTGGCTAGGCGGGCGACCTCGGCTCCCCCGGTGAGAAGGCCGGGGCCGGAGACGAAGGCTCGACGTTTGGTGCGGGGCGTTGGGACTTCTCTTGCGCGCAGCCACTGCGCAGCTGACGGGACGATGCTGAAGGGGCGGGTCGCTAGCGCGGGCATCAAGGCGAACGGGGCGCCGTGGAGCGCTGCCGTCGGGGAGATCGTGACGGGCCCATCGGGGAGCATGCGGACGGCCTTGCCAAGAACTGCGTCTTGGAAGCGCTCGCCGAGGTCGCCTGGGGCGAAGCGGCTGGTTCGGGCGGCTCGGCGGAGGGCGAAGCGACCAGCTTCGGCTAGTTCGAGGGCGGCCTTGGTCTCGCCGGCGATGACGCGACGGACTCGACCTTTGCTGACGACGAGGACGTGGAGGCTGCCGTCGACGTCGACGAGTTCGATGAACGCTCCGTCGTCGATCTGGGCGACGAGCTCGGCCGGGTCGAAGCGCTTGGTTTCGGTTTTGCCTTCGGCGCGTTGTTGGTGATGTTCGGCGCGGACTCTGCGCTCGAGGCTCCGGCGCTCCTTCTCGAGGGCGAGGGTCGACTCGCCTGCGGCTCGGGCCTCTGCGAGGAGCCGGCCACTGTTGCGCAGCATTGCTACCGCCGGCGATACGTCGCCATGAGGCGTTACGGGCCGCTGCGCCAATGACGTTGCGCGCCAGCGTTCGCTCCACGCTAGAAGCGAACGCGGGTTGTGCGCGCTGTGGCGCAAAGCCATGGCCGCGAGGTCGCGACCACGATGGGTGATCGACGCCCGCACCTCAGAGCTGCCCATGATGTCCGCGTACTCATCCAGGGCGTCCAACCCGCGCGAGCACGCTCGAAGGACTCTGGGCGCTCCCTGAAGCTCGACCTGGTGGGCGCGCCCGAGCCATCCAGAGGCTGCTACGAGCAGGTCGGTGCTCGCGCGCTCGGTCGCCGCGGCGGAATATGCGCGCAGGGCCCGCGGTCTCTTGCCTGCCTCAGCCGCAACTGCGCCCGCGAGCAGCCAGGCTTCGACCGCATTGCGCGAGTGGTAGGTCTTCAACTCGGCGGCAACCTTTTCCGTACGACTCGCGAGGTCATCAGCAGGTGCCGTGAGCGACTCGCCTTGGAGCGCGACGAGCTCCGCCTCTGCACCCTCGATTCTTCGTCCCATGCGACGCAGTTCCTGCGAAGCCCGCGTGCTGAGGTCGCGGGCGTCCGCAAGCGACCCTTGAATCAGTAGGGCGCGAGCAAGCAATGCGTCCTTCTCGACCGCGAGAGTCTCCGGGATGGTCTGCGTGTCCAGCGACGTAAGAACTTCGACCGCCTCGCTGGCCAGGCCCGCAGCGAGGTACACCGTTGCGACATGAAGCGATGCCTCGCCTCGTAGCCGTCCGTCAAGAATGAGCGGAAGTTTCGTCGGCCGGAAGGCGGCTAACGAGCGGGGCACGTCACCCCTGAGGAAGGCGAGCCAGGCCTCCATCATCCCGAGCCTAAGTGCCTCATACCCTGACGATTCATCAAGCAGGGAGCGACGGGCCGCAAAATGCGCATCTGCGTCGTCTAGCCGGCCCAACCGCATGGCACATTCGCCCAAGAGCGTGAGAGCCCGGGTGAGCCAGGCGATCTCATCGTGCCGACGAAGGACGACCAAGGCTGCTCGGGCGTCATCCGCTGCACCAGGAATTTCACCGAGTAGGTAACGACATATCCCCCGCCGGTAAAGAATCGTCCCAAGAAGTGCACCCTCGGCCACTCGCGCGGCTGCCGACAGATCACGCATCCCCACGAGCGGATTCCCAGCGACGATATGTGTGCCTCCACGCGTCGCCAAGATATCGGCAACAACCTGCGAGTCCTCGGATCGACGGGCGTGGGTCATTGCCGAGCCAAGATGTTGCATTGCGCCCACAAAGTCGCCGGTGTCCCGACATCCCACAGCCAGCGTGCGATGCGCGAAGGCAAGTTGGATCGGATCGGTCAACGTCTCAGAAGCCTGCAATGCCTTAAGCCGACCGGCGGC
>JBQCDC010000443.1:0-2619 GCA_051961575.1 Marmoricola sp. | reverse complement strand
GGCGGCTCCCTGGGTCTGGTGGGGGAGTCCGGCTGTGGAAAGTCGACGACCGGGCGATTGATCACGCGCTTGTACGAGCCGACGGCCGGGGAGATTCTCTTCGAGGGCAAGGACATCGCGAAGGCGTCGCCGAGGCAGTTGCTTCCGCTGCGTCGAGACATCCAGATGATCTTCCAAGACCCTGCGACGTCACTGAATCCGCGGCACACCGTGGGTTCGATCGTTGCGGCGCCCTTGGAGATCCACAAGGTGCTTCCGCGGGAGAAGATCCTTCCGCGGGTCCAAGAGCTCCTGGAGATCGTCGGCCTCAACCCGGAGCACTACAACCGGTACCCGCACGAGTTCTCCGGAGGTCAGCGCCAGCGCATCGGTATCGCCCGGGCGCTCACCCTGCAACCGAAACTCCTGGTGGCCGATGAGCCCGTATCTGCTCTGGACGTGTCGATCCAGGCCCAGGTGATCAACCTTCTGCAGGACCTGCAGAAGGAGTTCGATATCGCGTTCCTCTTCATCGCCCACGATCTCGCGATCGTCCGACACTTCTGCCCCGAGGTGGCGGTGATGTACCTCGGCAAGATCGTCGAGATCGCGGACCGGGAATCGCTTTACCAGGCACCGAAGCACCCCTACACGCAAGCGCTGCTGTCTGCGGTGCCGGATGTGAAGCAGGCAGCCGTCGGCGGTCGACGCGAGCGCATTCGCCTGGAGGGCGATGTTCCGAGCCCGATCAATCCTCCGTCGGGTTGCCGGTTCCGCACCAGGTGCCCTCTGGCGCAGGAGATCTGCGCTCAGGTCGAGCCTCCGCTCCTCCAGATCGGCCCCAGCCACAAGGTGGCCTGTCACTTCGCTGGCGACCTGGGTCATGCGCCGACCACGCCGATCCCGCACGACGTCGACCTTCCGCAGGCGCCCGGGTTCGGTGATAGCTGGTACAACCTGGAGACGCGCACCGTCACCACGGCCTAGCGAATGTTCGGTCTTTCTCTTCGGCGCGACCGAGGCGACCGCACGGGTGTGCACGTCGGACGTGATCAGGGCATTGGTTGGCTCGGCGTCCTCGGGACCCTGGCGTTGGGGCCGTACCTCGCCAGTCGATACGGCGGGGTTGACGGCATCCGAGTCTGCCTCGCTTTCTGGGCCTTCTCCTGGGTGACCTGGGTCGCGATACTTCGCCCGCGGGTGAACGTCGAGGGCTCGACGGTGGTGCTCGACAGCGCCCTGCGCGACGTGAGCATCCCGGCAGCGGTGATTGAGGATGTTCGTCTCGGTGCGTACCTGACGATCACGGCACGCGGGCGTACCTACACGACAGCGGCGGTGGGCGCGTCAAGGCGGCAGTACCGCCGCAGCGTCCGCAGGAAGGCCGGCATCGACCGTGGCCAGGACGTGCCCCGTCTGGATGATGGCGCGCTCGTCGTCGCCAGCATTCAGAGGGCTGTCGAACACGCGAAGGGCTCAGCGCCTCAGACGTCCGAGGTGACCGCGACCTGGGCCGTCGCTCCGATCGTGACATTGCTGCTGCTCTGCCTGTCTGCGCTCGCCACGATCGCGTTCTAGGCTGACTCGGTGGCTGACGAGACCCTCTTCGGGGCGGCGTTCGACGTGACCGGTGGCGGCACGCTCGCCGGAAACACCTCGGCTTCCGCGCCGCTGGCGGTGCGCATGCGGCCGCGCACGCTCGATGAGCTGCACGGCCAGTCGCAGTTGCTGAAGGACGGGTCGCCGCTGCGCCGGCTGGTCGAGTCGGACCAGCCGATGTCGGTGATCCTGTGGGGTCCGCCGGGAACCGGCAAGACCACCCTCGCCTCGATCGTGTCGCATCAGACGAACCGTCGGTTCGTCGAGATCTCCGCGGTCTCGGCCGGGGTGAAGGAGGTGCGGTCGGCGATCGACGCCGCTCGCCACCAACTCGCCGCGACCGGTCAGGAGACCGTTCTCTTCGTCGACGAGGTGCATCGGTTCTCGAAGGCGCAGCAGGACGCGCTGCTCCCAGGCGTCGAGAACAGGTGGGTCACGCTGATCGCGGCGACCACGGAGAACCCGAACTTCTCGGTGATCTCGCCGCTCATGTCGCGCTCGCTGCTCCTTCGGCTCGAGTCGCTCACGGATGAGGACATCCGAGGCGTTCTCGTCGATGCGCTTGCGGACGAGCGCGGACTCGGCGCGCAGGTCAAGGTGAGCGACGAGGCCGTTGACCACATCGTGCGGCTTGCGGGAGGCGATGCCCGTCGAGCGCTCACGTATCTTGAGGCGGCCGCAGGCGCGGCCGGTTTCGTGCCCTTCGAGACGCGCCGTTCCGACGCTCCTCAGGAACCAACGCCGCTGCGCGGCTCCTCAACCTCCGAGGTCTTCGAGGTGTCGCTCGACCTGGCCGAACGTGCCGCGGATCAGGCGGCCGTTCGCTACGACCGCCAGGGTGATCAGCACTACGACGTGATCAGTGCTTTCATCAAGTCGATTCGCGGCTCCGATGCCGACGCCGCGATGCACTACCTCGCCCGCATGATCGAGGCGGGGGAGGATCCTCGCTTCATCGCGCGCCGACTGATCATCTCCGCCAGCGAGGACATCGGCCTCGCGGACCCGACGGCCCTACCCGTGGCGGTCGCGGCGGCTCAG
>JBQCDC010000442.1:0-5857 GCA_051961575.1 Marmoricola sp. | reverse complement strand
CGGCATAGGCGACAGGCGCGCTCAACGTCCCCTCCCGCAACAGGAAGCTGACCTGGAGGACGACATAGCGCCCGGGTTCGGCCTTGAATCGGCTCATCCGATAGCCGAAGCCGCAGTCGGACGCCGCGAAGGTGCGGATCGCGTTGTCACCGCGGTCCCAGGTGCGCACCGACGCGATCGTGGCCGACACCTCCTGCCCGTAGGCGCCGACGTTCTGGATCGGGGTGGCTCCGACCAGTCCGGGGATCCCCGAGAGCGCCTCGATGCCGACCCAACCTGAGGTGACGGCTCGGGCCACGAATGCGTCCCACACCTCACCGGCCTGGACCGTCACCGACGCCCCCGCATGGCAGGTGAGGTCCTCGACAGGGTCGGCGTCGATGCCTCGGGTGGCGACCTGGACGACGCGACCGTCGAAGCCCCCGTCACCGACGACGAGGTTGCTTCCGCCGCCCAGCACGAGGACGGGCTTTCCGATGTCGTCGGCACCCCGGACGGCGTCGATCAAGTCCTGCTCAGTCTCGGCGAGCACGAACTCTGCCGCCGGGCCACCCAGGCGCAGGGTGGTGTGATCGGCGAGGAGTTCGGTCATGGGTCGGAGGCTATAACGCAACAAGCGGCCCCCCGGACGGGGAGCCGCTTGGGCGATGGTTTCGTGACGGGTTTCGTGACGGCCTTCGGCCTCCTCAACCCCTCCTCAACCTCCGGAGGGCGCGGCAGTCGACCAGCGAGGGTCAGCGAGTCTCGCGGTGCTCGGTGTGCTTGCGGCAACGCGGGCAGAACTTCATGAGCTCCAACCGGTCGGGGTCGTTGCGGCGGTTCTTCTTGGTGATGTAGTTGCGTTCCTTGCAGTCCACGCACGCCAAGGTGATCTTGGGGCGGACGTCGGAGCTCTTGCTCGCCACGGTGGCCTTCTTCCTACTGCTTTACGTACTTCTCGGGAGACTACTCACCCGCTGGTGAGCGCTGTCGGTAGCGGGAGCGGGGCTCGATCCCGCGACCTCACGATTATGAGTCGTGCGCTCTAACCAGCTGAGCTATCCCGCCATGGGCAAAACCCGAGCCCCCTTACGGAATCGAACCGTAGACCTACTCCTTACCATGGAGTCGCTCTGCCTACTGAGCTAAGGGGGCGCGGCCCTACGGCGATATCCGCCGCTGGGCCGTCGGAAAGGATACACAGAGCGAGCGCCTGGGATGAAATCGGCGCTTGTTGTCGCGGCCCGAGAGGCGCACACTCGAAGAAGGGGTTGATTCGAGGAGGCGAACCATGGCCGAGAACGCTCCGCACGGAACGATCCTTGATCTCGCGATAGCGGCCACGCACGACGTGCTGCGCCAGCGACTCAACGCTGCGATCGCCAGTCACGGTCCCGCCCGCCCGCTGCGTCCGTCACGCGGGGCCTATCCGGATACGGACACCTTCCTGGCCAGCACCGCACGACACCTCGCGGCAGCCAGCGCCGTGCTCGTGCCTGCGGCTCGTCGGGCACTTGAGGACGGCGATCAGCGAGCACGCGAGTTCGTCCAACAGTCGAAGCATCTCGAGATGACGCTGAGCCAGGTGAAGGCGAAGCTGTACGGGGAGGCGCACGCGATCCATCGCACCTGGTCAGAGGTCTGGGACGAGGTCGAGCAGGAGTTCGCGGCGGCGGTGGAGATGGAGACGCGCTTGGTCGATGACCTTCACGGGCTGCTCACCGGCGACGAGATGAGCGCCCTCGCCCAGCGTGTGTACCGCGCTGAACTCCGGGCGCCGACCAGGCCGCATCCCTTCCTCCCTCATCGCGGCCTGGCCGGCCGGGTGGCACGGCGCATTGCACACGGTGTCGACCACTTCTGGGACAGCACCGAGGGGCGGATGATTCCGGAGCCGGTGCACCCGCACCATCACGCGGGCTTGATGACGCACTACTTGCTGGGAGATCCAGACCCCGCGCCCGACGAGTGAGCGCCTGGTAGTCGGGGGTCCAGGGCGAGCAGCACGGCGCCGAGAGCGGCGAGCAGTGCGATGACGCCGCACGCGTTGAGCAGAACGATCGCGTATCCGTGTTCGGTCACGTCGGTGAACGGGTACGGATACCAATCGGTCGCTGCGCCGTGGATCAGCGTCCACACCATGTAGAGCGCCGGATAGATGGCACTCGAGAGCAGATCGGTCCGGCGCACGCGATCGCGTGGCCCGAAGACGACCCAGCCGATCACAGCCAGGGCCGGGACGACGACGTGCAGGAGCTTGTCGGCCAAGTAGTCGTTGCCGTGCAGATCGAGCAGTGGTCGGAGGAAGAACCAGTGCACGAGAGCCGTGACGGCGATGCCGACGATCGCGTCGATACGCAGGACCCGCCACAGGCGTGAGTCGCGGTCCCTACCGAGCGCCAACGAGGTGGTGGTGATGGCGACAAGCAGGTTCGAGAGGATCGTGAAGTAGCTGAAGAAGCGCACCAGGGTGGTGCGCGTGCTCGGCTGCCCCTCGGTGACCAGCGTGCGGTGGCCCGACAGCGCGAGCCAGAGCTGAAAGATCAGCGCGACGATCGTGACGACTGCGGTGACCACGTGCCACGGGCGAGCGAGGCGCTGCATGAATCGACAGTAGTAGGCGACGAACGGCTTTACGCTGAAGCAATGCGGAAGCGGTTCGGAGTTGCGGTCCTGCTGGCGACGATGATCGCTTTGCTTCCTGCGTCCTCGGCTCTTCCGGCAACGACCCGACTCCCCGTGCTCGGGTTCCAGGAGTCCTGGGACTCCACCACGTTCATCGATCGCAGTGCCACCGCGCTGGGGAGCGTCGGCGTCGACGGGGTGGACCTCAGCGAGTCCGGAACGAGCGTCGACGTGCCGGACAGCTCGATGCTCACCCAGATGAGGCGCGCTCACCACGACCACCTCCCCGCGGTGCTGCTGGTCGGCAACTGGTCCTCGGTCATCAATGACTTCTCAGAACGCGTGGCACATCGCATGTTGATCAGCCCCCGGAACCGACGAGCGGTCGCGATGTCGCTGACACGCTCCGTCACTCGCCAGGGGTGGGATGGGATCAACGTCGACCTTGAGTCGCTGAACACCTCCGACACTGCCGGGCTGGTCGCCTTCCTCCGTGAGCTGCGAGGCCTACTGCCGCGACGGGCGACCCTGAGCATCGATCTGATGAACGAGACGTCGGCGGCCGACATGCAGGCCGACGGCTACGACCTCAACGGGATCGGACGCGCGGTCAACCGCGTGGTGCTGATGGCCTACGACGAGAACGGTCCTTGGAATCCGCACACTCCGGGTCCGATCGGCGCGCTCGCCTGGCAACGAGCAGGTCTGCACGTGCTGCTGAAGCGGATTCCGGCCTCGAAGGTGGTGCTCGGCGTCGCCGGCTACGGGTACGCGTGGCGGCCGTCGGGAGCAGTGTCGGTGAGCGATCGACAGGCTCGTGCGCTCGCGGCGTCCTACCACGTGGCTCCGCAGTGGCGATCGACCGTAGGCGAGTGGACGGCCACTCTCCCGGACGGGTCCGTGCTGTGGTGGTCGGATGCGCGATCGTTCGGGTGGCGGCGAACGATGGCCACGAACTTCCACCTGGCCGGGCTCGCTGTCTGGGACCTCGGCCTCAGCGATCCGATCCGCTGAACCTCAGCGGAAGTCCCGGGACTGGAGGCGCGCGTGCATCGCGCGGGCAGTGCCGGGAAGGGCGTCCTCGAGCCTCGCCAACTTGTCGGCGACGAGGTTGGTCGCTCCGTCCTCTCGTTGGACCGTGCCGCGGATGAGCATCCCGTTGGAGGTCCGCGCGATCTGGCGGTACCGCTTCCACAGCCCCTCGGAGCAGATCACGTTGAGCATCCCGGTCTCGTCCTCGAGGTTCAGGAAGGTGACTCCGCCCGCGGTTCCCGGGCGCTGCCGGTGGGTGATGACGCCGGCGACATAGCCCCGACGGCCGTCCTCGACATCGGCCAACCCCGTCGTCGCGCGAATCCCCTGCGAGGAGAGCAGCGAACGCAGGTGGCTCATCGGGTGGTCGTCGGGAGAGATCTTGGTCGCCCACAGATCAGCAAGCGTGAGCTCGAGGTCGTCCATGCCCGGAAGGGTCGGGGCGGCGACTTGGGGCGTGGCGCCGGGCAGGTGCTCCTCGCTCTCCGTGAAGCCCGCCTGCCACAACGCCTCCCGACGGTTCAGACCGAATCCGGCGAACGCATCGGCAGTGGCCAGCGCCTCCACCTGAGGTGGGGTCAAGCCGGTGCGCCGGATGAGATCGACCATGTCGGTGAAGGGATGCTCGTCTCGAGCTCTGACGATCCGCTGGGCCACCTCCTTTCCGATCCCGGTCACCGAGTCGAGCCCGAGGCGACAGGCGAAGTTGCCGTCGCGGCGATGGGTGAGCGTCGGGTCGGGGGTGGTCTCGTCGAAGTCGGTGGCGAGGTCTTGGGGGGTTGCGCCGTACTCGGAGGCTCGGCCTTCCCTCAGGCACTCGGCTACGCCGGTGACTAAGGGTTTCGGTTTCGTGACGGCGCTTCGCGCCTCCTCAACCTCCGGGAGGGGTTCGAGCTGGGCTTCGACGCCGGAGAGGATCACGTCGGGGCGGAGCACTTTCACGCCGTGGCGCCGAGCATCGCCCACCAGGGACTGCGGTGAGTAGAAGCCCATCGGCTGAGCGCGCAGCAGGCCGGCGAGGAATGCCGCCGGGTAGTGCAGCTTGAACCAGGAGCTGGTGTAGACCAGCAGCGCGAACGACAGGGCGTGCGACTCGGCGAACCCGAAGTTCGCGAAGGACTGGATCTGCTTGTAGATCGCGTCTGCCGCAGCACCGACGATGCCGCGGCGCTCCATACCGGCGTAGAGCTTCTTCTCGATCGTCTCGATGCGCTCGATCCCCCGCTTGGACCCCATCGCCCGGCGCAGCAGGTCGGCGTCGTCGCGGTCGCAGTCCCCGATCGCCACCGCCATCTCCATCAGCTGCTCCTGGAAGAGCGGTACCCCGAGGGTGCGCTGCAAGGGCTCCTCGAGGTCGGGGTGGGCATAGGTCACCTCCTCCCGGCCGAGCGCCCGCCGGATGTAGGGATGAACCGCGCCTCCTTGGATCGGACCCGGCCGGATCAGGGCGATCTCGATGGCCAGTTGGTAGAAGCTGCGCGGGCGCAACCGCGGCAGCGTGCCGATCTGAGCACGGCTCTCGACCTGGAAGACCCCGATGGAGTCGGCGCGGCACAACATGTCGTAGACCGCAGGCTCCTCCTTCGGCAGCGTCTGCAACGTCCAGCCCTCGCCGAGGTCGTCGCGCACCATCGTCATCATGTGGTCGAGCGCGCTGAGCATGCCGAGGCCGAGCAGGTCGAACTTGACCAGACCCATGTAGGCGCAGGCGTCCTTGTCCCACTGCAGGACCGTGCGCTTGTCCATGCGGGCCGGCTCGATCGGGCAGACCTCTCCGATGGGGCGATCGGTGAGCACCATGCCGCCCGAGTGGATGCCGAGGTGGCGGGGGGCTTTGAGGAGCTGGTCAGCGAGAGCCATGACCTGTTGTGGAGGTTTCGTGACGGGCCTACGGCCCTCCTCAACCTCCGGCGGGTCCTCAACCTCCGGGGTCAGCGACCAGCCGTCGATCGACTTGGACCAGGCGTCCTGTTGGCCGGGCGAGTAGCCGAGTGCCTTGGCGGCATCGCGCACAGCCATCTTGGGGCGGTAGGTGATCACGTTCGCGACCTGGGCCGCGTTGTGGCGGCCGTAGGTGTCGTAGACCCACTGGATGACCTCCTCGCGCCTGTCGGAGTCGAAGTCGACGTCGATGTCGGGCTCCTCGTCACGATGCTCGGAGAGGAAGCGCTGGAAGGGCAGGTTGTAGAAGACCGAGTCGATCGCCGTGATGCCGAGGGCG
>JBQCDC010000441.1:0-10541 GCA_051961575.1 Marmoricola sp. | reverse complement strand
CCGGCGACGACGGCGGCGATCAGGTCGTCAGGACCGCCGTGTTGCAGCAGCGGAATCAGACCCGCCGCGATGCACGTGCCATAGGGCAGGTCGCTGGCACGCCGACCCAGCGCATCCACGACGACCGCGACCTCGGCGAAGCCGAGACCCGCGCCACCCGCGGACTCCGGCAACGGCAGCGCAGTCAGACCGGCGTCGACGAGGGCCGACCAGGTGCCGCGCTTGCCCTCTGGGCCCTTGTCCAGCACATCGGCGACGACGGCGCGAATCTCGTCCTTCACGGACCCTCCTGGGCTCTGGCGCCACACCTGCGGCACCGGTTCTCCAACGGCAATACTGAAACGTGTTCTAGTCTAAGCCTATGCCCGTCGGCTCGCTGCTGCCTCGCTCGATCCCCACGCCGTTCTCCAGCCCGATCCCCCACGTGGAGATCCCCGAGGGGCGCTGGCTCGACCTCCCACTGCGCGGGCGCACGTGGCTCACCGACATCCCCGGACCGACGCCCGATGCGCAGGCGGTGATCCTGTTGCACGCTGTCGGATGCACCGGCCTCCTCACCTGGTTCCCGGTGCTCGAGGAGCTCAGCAAGAGCTTCCGTGTGATCACGTTCGACCAGCGCTGGCACGGACGCGGCATCGTCTCCGACCACTTCTCGTTGCACGACTGTGCGGACGACGTCGCGGCGTTGATCCTCGAGCTCGGACTCGAGCGCCCGATCGTGGCGGGCTACTCCATGGGTGGAGTGATCGCTCAGCGCGTCTGGCGGCAACATCCCGACAAGATCGGCGGCCTGGTCCTGGCCGCGACCACCGACCACTTCCGCACCAAGGGCAGCGAGCGCGTCTTCCACCAGGGCATGGAGTGGAGCATGGGCGCCCTCCGCGCGCTGTCGAGGTCGAAGGTGGTCGGCAACGCCGCTCGCCGCACGGCCGAGTTCCTCGACGTTGGCCCCACCGACACCGGTGAGTGGGCGCTGAACGAGTGGCGTAGCACCTCGCCGTGGGCGGTCGCCGAGGCGGTGGCCGTGCTGGGGCGCCACCACTCCACACCGTGGCTCGGCAAGATCGACGTGCCCACCGCCGTGGTCGCCACCACCAAGGACAAGGTCATGCCGCTGGAGCGCCAGCGAGCGATGGCCGCGAAGATCCCCGGCGCCACCGTGCACGAGGCGCATTGCGGGCACGCAGGCTGCGTCCTCGAGTCCGACAAGTTCGTCCCGGTTTTCGTCGAGGCGGTGTCAACGGTCGCTGCTCGCGCCCGCAGTCACTAATGTCTGATGATGTGCCTCTTCTGCCACGCCGCTCACGTCGCCGGGTCCGCACCCGTCAAGCCGTCCTACTAGGCCTTGCCGCGAACGTCCTTCGGCCGAGCCATAGCGTCTACGGCTCGGTTCCGTCCTTCGCGCTCGGTTGGCCGGTGGGCGAGCTCGCCCCGCAGATCGCGACGTTGACCGCCGCCGACGCGGCGATCAGCATCGCCCGCGGCCGGATGAGCAAGCTCGGCCTGGCGATGACCACTGCGACTCTCGGCGCACTCGGCTACGCCGCTTACCAGGCGACCCAGGCCGGCGAGGTCATCGAAGCCGCGCTGCGGCGCGACCTCGGCGACGAGTACCAGGACCTACCCGCCGACCGCGAGGTCGACAGCCCGGCACGCACCCTCAACCTGCTGGCGCGTCCCTTCAGCCCTCAGCGACCGAACGTCGAGGTCATCCGCAACATCAGCTACACCAACGGCGGTCAGCGGGCGAAGCTCGACGTCTACCGTCCGGCGGACGGCTCGGCGAAGAACGCTCCCGTGCTCATCCAGATCCACGGTGGCGGGTGGACCATCGGGAAGAAGGAGGAGCAGGGCCTGATGCTGATGAACCGGCTCGCCGAGCTCGGTTGGGTCTGCGTCGCCGTCAACTACCGGCTATCGCCGAAGCACCGGTTCCCGACTCACATCATCGACGTGAAGCGGTCGATCGCGTGGGTCCGGGCCAACATCGCCGAGTACGGCGGTGACCCCAGCTACCTCGTGCTGACCGGCGGTTCCGCCGGGGGTCATCTCTCGTCGCTCGCCGCACTGACGCCCAACGAGCGCGCCTGGCAACCGGGCTTCGAGCGGGCGGACACGTCGGTTGCGGCCTGCGTTCCGTTCTACGGCGTCTACGACATGTTCGGCGAGGACAACGACCCGTACACGATCGGCCTCCGCGACGACATGTTGTCCAAGCGTGTGTTCCCCTTGGACCCGCCCGCCACGCTGGACGACTTCCGCGCGGCCTCGCCGGTCCACCAGATCCATGCCGACGCCCCCGACTTCTTCGTCCTGCATGGCGAGAACGACACGCTCGTCAGCGTGCGTCAGGCGCGCAACTTCGTGGCGAGGCTGCGCAGCGAGACGCCTGCGTCCGTCACCTATGCAGAGCTGCCCGGCGCCCAGCACGCCTTCGAGGTCTTCGGCTCGATCCGCAGCGACCATGCGATCCGCGCGGCGGTGCGCTGGTGCCAGTGGCATCGGGAGCGGTGGCTCAAGAGCCGCTGAGCGCCCCTAGCATTCAGGTCCGCGGGCGTACCAGAACTGGTTCGGACCCCCGGTGATCTGCGTTCCCATCGCGGTGAAGGCACCGCGCCATCCCCGCGTCGGCGACGACCAGAGAATCCGTCCCGAGGGCGACTCGACGACAAGGCGTCCGTCCTCGAGCATCGTGATATACGAGCCGGGCGTGTGCGTATTGGTGTGCCAGTAGACGCGCTTCGAGTTCATGCAATACGAGACGAAGTCACCGGTTGTCAGCATCCGAGAGACACGCACCTGGGACACGCCGGGATGGCCGGAGGAGGTGGCTCCCCAATTGGTTGTCTCCATGAGGAATCCGCCGGATCCGACGCGATCGCCCCCGCCCAGGGCGTACACACCGCTGTTGCTCGCCCACACACGCTTGCCGCTCGCGGTGAGAAGGAGCAGCCGCCCACTGTCTCGCAGTACGAGGTGGGTGGCGCCGCTTCCCGCGGTGTTGGTCTGCCAGAACACGGCGCCGCGGGGGCCTGCCAGAACCAGGTTGCCGTTGCGCTCCATGGTCAGCGTCATGTTGCGTCGACTGGTTTCGTTGTAGCTCCACTGCGTCCACGTGGCACCCGTCCAGATGTCGAGGGTTCCGGCGGGCTCCCCAGCGCCGTGAACGTTCTGGTACATCGTCAGGTCGGCGTCTTCGACATAGAGGATGAAGCGGCCGTCAGGCGAGTGGAGCTGTGAGCAGCGGGTGTCAGCAATGAGGTGCTGACCTGCAGAAAGAGTGGTCGCCGGACAGGTCGACGTGGCTCCTGCTGCGCTGCCGGTGTTCATCACCGTGACGGCTGCGGTGGTGATGAGCAGCAGCCCGCCTGACAACAGCGCAGTGAGACTTCGACGACGCATGTGGCATCCCTCCGAACGGTTCGCGTTAGAGCGCAGCCTCGCAGGTCGCGGGACACTTGCCTAGGTCGGGCTATCTGACGACCTACCGCGGCAGACCCAGGATCCGCTCCCCCGCGACATTCCGCAGGATCTGGGTGGTGCCACCGGCGATCGACAGGCACCGCGTCAGCAGTTGCTGGTGCAGCGCCCGCGCGGCTTCCTCATCGTTCGCGTCGAAGATCCGATCGCCGAGCAGCACCACGACGAGCTCCGACGCCTCCTGGCGGCTGCGCACGCCCAGCAGCTTGGCCACACTCGACTCCGCGCCCGGACCCTCACCCGCGAGCGCCTTGAGGGTCGCTCGAGCGCCGAGCAGCTTGCCGGCAGTGCCCAGCGCGACCTGGCGACCGATCGCGGCCACGCCGGCCTCGTCCACCTCGCCCACCAGTCCGATCGCCCTCTCGACTGACTCGTCCAGGCGAGCACCCGCCATCGCGACCCGCTCGTTGGCCAGCGTGGTGACCGCGAGTTTCCAGCCGCCGTTCACCTCACCGACCACGTCCGAGTCCGGGATGAACACGTTGTCGAGGAAGACCTCGTTGAACAGCGCCTCGCCGGTCATCTCCCGCAGCGGGCGGATCTCGATTCCGGGTGCGCTCATGTCGAGGACGAAGTACGTGATGCCCGCGTGCGGCTTGCCCTCAGTCGAGGTACGAGCCAGACAGATCCCCCAGTCGGAGGCATGCGCGAGCGACGTCCACACCTTCTGGCCGTTGAGCACCCACCCGCTCACGCCGTCCACGACGGCGGGTTCGGCGCGGGTGCGCAGCGACGCGAGGTCCGAGCCCGCCCCCGGCTCGCTGAACAGCTGGCACCAGGTGATCTCTCCGCGCAGCGTCGGCTTGAGGAAGCGTTCGCGCTGCTCGGCGTTGCCGTGGGCCAGGATCGTCGGCGCTGCCCACGCACCGATCTTCAGGTCCGGCCGTTCGATGCCCGCAGCCTCGAGTTCCTCATCGATGATCAGCTGCTGCTCGGGGCCCGCACCGAGACCGTAGGGCGCCGGCCAGTGTGGAGCGAGCAAGCCCTCGTCGGCCAGCGCCAGGCGAGCGTCCTCAGCCGCCACGACCCGCGCCACGCGCTCGCGTGCATCCCTCCGCAGCTCGTCACCGTCGACGTCGATGCGGATCGTCCGACGTTGCCCGGCCGCTGCCATCCGCGCGAGCGCAGCCGGCTCGACACCCACGAAGTTGCGCATCGCGATGGCCCGGCGCAGATAGAGGTGAGCGTCATGCTCGAACGTGAAGCCGATGCCACCGAGCACCTGAATGCAGGCCTGGGCGACCGCGACCGCACCGTCGAAGCAGATCGTCCGTGCGACCGCGCACGATAGGCCCCACTGCTCGTCGTCGATCGTGTTCGAGGCATCCCAGGCAGCCGCCGTGATCGCCTCGCTGGTCTCCAGCATCTCGGCGCAGATGTGCTTGATCGCCTGGAACGATCCGATCGGCTTGCCGAACTGCTCGCGCACCTTCGCGTACTCGACCGCTGTGTCGAGGCACCAGCGCGCGATGCCCGACGCCTCAGCGGCGGCGAGGGCGACCATCAGACGGTCGGTGCGCTCGGTGAGGTCCTGCGGCTCGTCGAGCCAGGAGATGCCACGGCTCAGGTCCGGCGACGTCCCCTCGGTGAGGTGGAGGCCGGCTACGGCCTCGTCTCCGCGAAGAACATGAGTACAAGTGGGCCCGTCGAGAACGAGACGGCCGCGCGCCAACCCGAAGGTGACCTCACCGTCGCCGACGCGCGCAGCGGTCTCCTGGTCGAGCACCAGGGCCGCCACCGAGTTGCTCAGCAGCGGTCCGGGAATCAGTTCATAGGCAGCCGCTTCGAGAGCGACCGCGTGATCTAGCAGTGTTCCTCCGCCACCAGCGGGCTCGGGCACCGCGATCGTGGCGAGTCCCAGCTCGGCATGTCGCTTCGCCCAGCCTGCGAGCGACGCGGGCGCGTCCTCGGCGGCGCGGATGGCGTCGCGCGGGTTCTGCGCGGCTGCCCACTTCGCCACACCGTCGGCAACCTCCCGGTGCTCGGCTGAGATCCCGATCGCCATGCCACTCCTATCCGGAGGTTGAGGAGCCGCGGAGCGGCGTCACGAAACCCGGAAACTAGAACGTGTTCTTATTCGAGATCCATCATAGGCTGCCCTGCGTGTCTACGCCCC
Source organism: Marmoricola sp. (assembly GCA_051961575.1). Classification (GTDB taxonomy): domain Bacteria; phylum Actinomycetota; class Actinomycetes; order Propionibacteriales; family Nocardioidaceae; genus Marmoricola. The sequence goes on along the minus strand of JBQCDC010000441.1, from coordinate 4,945 downwards.
CCATGGTTCCCGCTCTTCGCAACGCCGCGCTCGCAGCCAAGGGCTTCATGCCTGAGGATGAGGGCGACTTCCTCTACCGACTCGGCGTTGCTGCGCTGTCAGCGGGTCCGGGACTCGAGATCGGCAGCTACTGCGGAAAGTCGGCGATCTACCTCGGCGCCGCTGCGCGCGAGGCGGGCTCGACCTTCTACACCGTCGACCACCACCGCGGCTCGGAGGAGAACCAGGCCGGGTGGGAGCACCACGACACCTCGGTCGTGGACCCCGAGTTCGGACTGATGGACACGCTGCCGACGTTCCGCAAGACGATCGCACGCGCCGGACTCGAGGACGAGGTGATCGCCGTCATCGGCCGATCGACCACAGTTGCGAGGCACTGGCGTACCCCCCTCGCGCTGCTGTTCATCGACGGCGGACACGCAGAGGTCCACGCACAGAACGACTACTCCGGCTTCGCCCACTGGATCCAACCGGGCGGGACCCTGGTCATCCATGACGTCTTCGAGCGGCCCGAGGACGGCGGTCAGGCGCCCTTCCACGTGTGGCAGCGCGCAGTGGCGAGTCGAGCCTTCACGCCGGCCTCTGTCGTCGGCTCGATGCGAGCCCTGATCAGGACCTCAGGAGCGGCTGGCGAACCGGTCGGCTGAACAGCCGCACTCGAGCGCGATCTCCGCGAAGTGCGGCGCGAGCGAGTCCCCCCGCATGATGCTGGCGCCCGGCGTCGTCCAGGACAGGTCGTCCGCAGCCAGGATCACCGCCGCGGCCGTGTAGGTCGTGTGCTCGTGCGGCCAGTGGACGTCGTCGCCGAAGACCCAACCGGTCCAGTAGCGACCGTCGTCCTCACGCAGATGCTGCACCTCTGCGAACAGGCGCAGTGCCCGCTGGTGATCGCCGAGCGCGTTCAGTGACATCACCAACTCGCAGGTCTCTGCGCCCGTGACCCAGTTGTTCGTGTCGACGCATCGGATGCCCAGACCCGGAACGACGAACCGATCCCACTGCTCCTCGACGAGGGCCAGCCCGGCCTCGCCACGGACCGCGCCGCCGAGGATCGGGTAGTACCAGTCCATCGAGAAGGTGGCCTTGTCGAGGAAGTCGTCCCGGTGCTCGCGTAGCGCGTGACCCAGGCGACCGCCGGCGAGCTCCCACTCCGGCTGCGGCTCCTCCATCAGGTCGGCGATCGCGACACCAGCGCGCAGCGATTGGTAGATGCTCGACGAGCCCGCGAGGAGGGCCTCCTCGTTGACCTTCGCCGGGACCCCGTCGGACCACTCCTGTGACCACGCGATCCCGCCGAAGGGCAGCTGCAGTCCGGTCACGAAGTCGAGGGCGTCGCGGACGGTCGGCCACATCTCCTCGACGAAGGCGCGATCGCGGCAGATCAACCAGTGGTGCCACACGCCGACCGCGAGGTAGGCCGACATGTTGGTCTCGCCGCTGTGGTCCTCGACCTCCCCGGCCACGATCTTCATGGGCCAGGAGCCGTCGGCCCGCTGCATCGACGCGGCCCACCGGTAGGCCTTCTCGGCAGCCTCCCGCTCGCCACCCACGAGCAGTGCCATCGCGCCCTCGACATGGTTCCAGAGGTCGGTGTGCTCACCGGTCGTCCACGGGATGGAGCCGATCGACTCCTGCATCGCCGCGATCGAGCGCGCGGTCGCGCGCACGTCGTCAGCGGTGAGGACACCTTCGACGGAGGGGATCAATGAACTTCACTCACTCCGGCTTGCGGAAGTAGAGGACCATGCTCTTGCCGATCAACGGGTTGAGCGCCTTCTCTGCGAGCCTAGTCAGGGTCGAGTAGCGCGGCGTCTTCATGATGTCCCAGACCAGAACCTGGTGATACGCCTTCACCAGCGGGTGGTCGTTGTTCTCGACGCCGACCGCGCTCTTGATCCACCAGTACGGGGCATGCAGGCCGTGGGCGTGACCCTTGCCCTCGAAGATCATCGCGTCGCCGGGAGTGCCGTCGTTCGCGCGACCACCCTTGGTCACCTTGTCGATGAGCTCGTGGTCGGTGTAGATCCGGATGTGCCCGCCCTCGGCGTTGTGGTACTCCGGCGATAGCCGCCAGTTGATGACCTCGGGCAGCCAGCGGGGCACGGTGATCGCCATCGTGCCGCCCGGCCGGAGTACCCGGATGAGCTCCTTGATCGCGGTGACGTCGTCATGGATGTGCTCGAGGACCTCGGAGGCGACCACGCGGTCGAACTCGCCGTCTGCGAAGGGCAGCGCAAGCGCGTCGCCCTCCTTGATGTCGGCCTCGGCACCCTCGGGCACCTCACCGGCCTCCTTCATGGCGCCGAAGAGCTCGAGCACGTTCGCCAGCTCGTTCGCGTCCTGGTCGAACGCGACCACGTCGGCGCCGCGACGGTACATCTCGAAGGCATGGCGGCCGGCACCGCAGCCCATGTCGATGACCCGGTCGCCCGGCTTGAGACCGAGACGGTCGAAATCAACGGTCAGCATGGCTCTGCTCCTTCAAGCGCTGCTCCTCAGCGAATTCCTCGATGACACGTTCATAGGCTGCAGCGGTCTTCTGCGCGACTGCGCGCCAGCTGAACCTTTCCAACGCACGTTTGCGACCGGCCTCGCCCATACGGGCCCGGCGCTCGGGGTCGTCCAGCAGGGCGGCGATGGCAGCGGTCAATTCACCCACGTCGCCCGGCTCGACGAAGTCGGCGCACTCGCCGTCCGGTCCGGTGACCTCGGGGATCGAGCCGGCGCGGCTGACCACGAGCGGCGTGGCGCAGGCCATCAGCTCAGCGGTCGGGAGCGAGAAACCCTCGTAGAGCGACGGCACGCAGGCGATCTCCGCCGAGCCCATGATCTCGACCAGCTCGGTGTCGCTGACGCCGTACACGAAGGAGACCTTGTCCTTGATGCCGAGCTCGTCGATCAACTTCTCGGTGCGACCACCCGCGGTGGGCTTGGTGACCAGCACGAGCTCGACCTCGCGCTCGGTGAGCAGCTTGGCGAAAGCCTCGAGAAGCGTCGCGATGCCCTTGACCGGCGCATCCGCACTCGCCATGGCGAGCAGACGGCCCGGCACCCGCGGCTTGGTCGGCGGCACGAAGCAGTCGTCGACGCCCAGCGGGATGACCTCCATGCGGTCGGGGTCGGCGCCGAAGTCGGTGACCGAGTCGCGTGCCGACGACGTGGACGGCAGCACGATCCAGCGCGCCTTCCGCACGACCTCGCCCTGCATCTTCAGGAAGCCGTACCAGCGCGTCAGCGAGATCTTCTTGCGGAGGTTCGGCGCGGCCGCCAGGTCGACGCGACGGTCGAAGGTGATCGGGTGGTGGAGCGTGGTGAGGACCGGGAGACCGACCTCGTCCTCGATCTTGGAGATGCCGTAGGAGAGGACCTGGTTGTCGTGGACGACGTCGAAGTCCGCCGCGCGCTTTCCCAGGACCTTCAGGACCCGCTTGCCGAACGTGCGCGGCTCGGGGAAGCCGGCGGTGCACATGATCGCGAACTCCTGGAGGTCGACCAGGTCGCGCATCTGCCAGGGCCAGACCATGCGGAACGGGTCCGGCTCGCGGTAGAGGTCGAGGCTCGGCACCTTGGTCAGCTCGACACCTTCGTCGAGCTCGGGGTACGGCTGACCTGAAAAGACTTCGACCTCGTGTCCGAGGGCGACAAGTTCACGGCTGAGGTGTCGTACATAAACGCCTTGGCCGCCGCAGTGCGGCTTGCTTCGGTACGACAAGAGCGCGATACGCAAACGTCCCCCTGACGGGTTCGAAATTGTCTAGATACAGCAATGACGTCCCCTCATCGTGCCGAAACAACAGGCAAAGCGAAGTGGAACGTGTTTCTATTCTAGCGAGTCAAACTGTTAGCCTAAACCGCGTGACCAGCACGAATGCACTGACTGCCGACGACCTCGGCTCGGCCGCCCAGCGAGACCGCCGCAGCCGGATCCTCGACGCCACCGTCGCGATCGCTTCGGAGGGCGGGTTCGACGCGGTGCAGATGCGTGCGGTCGCCCAGCAGGCGGACGTCGCCCTCGGCACGCTCTACCGCTACTTCCCGTCCAAGATCCACCTACTCGTGTCCGCGCTCGCGATGCGCTTCGACGCCATGATGCCGACCCTGACGGCGCGCAGCGTCCAGGGCGACACTCCCGCCGAGCGCGTGATCACGGTGCTCAAGCGCACCACCCGCGGCATGCAGGGCGACGCCCACCTCACGGAGGCGCTCACCCGCGCGTTCATGTTCGCCGACAAGTCCGTGGCCGACGAGATCCACGTGGTCGGCATGCAGCTGACCACGATGCTCACCCGGGCCATGCTGGGCGAGGACTACGTGGCCGGCGTCGAGCCCACCCCCGAGCAGGCCGCGATCGCGCGCGTGATCAGCGACGTGTGGCTCTCCTCGCTGGTCTCCTGGGTCACCGGGCGCGCCACGGCCCCCGAGGTCGCCGATCACATCGAGACCGCAGTTCGGCTCGTCCTGCGCGACTAGACCGCGGGCTCCGCGCGCCCCTCAGCGGCGGCCGCGATCTCATCGAGGTCACGCATGAGCGTTCTCCTCTCGTGACCGTGCTCCCACATGCTCAGCGTGTGCCACATCGCTTGACCGAGCAGCGAGCGATGCTTGATGTCAGCATGCATCGTCATCGCGAGCCGAGTGCGATCTGTCGCCGTGCGCTGCGGCGTCAATGCGAGGGACATCCGCACCACGTCGTGGTGCATGTTGCCGGTGATCACCAGGTGCTCCGGCTCCTTGGCCTCGAGCACGGCAATGTTGGCCACGCCCTCGAACATCTGCGCTTGATGGTCCTCGTCGGTGAGGACTCGCCAGACGTCCTCCATGCTCGCCTCGATGGTTCGCTCGAGCACGATCACGCTTCCTGTCATGGCCGCCTCCGGTTTAGTCAGACCACCTCATGGTCCGCCTGCCGATGTGCGACCCGCAAGGGCTAGCCGCCGAAGGCGTG
>JBQCDC010000440.1:0-3058 GCA_051961575.1 Marmoricola sp. | reverse complement strand
GTTTGTGTCTCCGGTGGCGCGGCACTTCCCGGAGAGATCCTGCGCGCCTTCGAGGCTGCCTACGACGCCAAGATCATCGAGGGCTCCGGCCTCTCCGAGACGTCGCCGGTCGCGAGCTTCAACCGCCTCGACAACGCGAAGGTCGGCTCGATCGGAACGCCGATCCCCGGAGTCGAGTTCAAGCTGGTCGACGACAGCGACAACGAGGTGCCGGCCGGCGAGATCGGTGAGATCGCGATCCGCGGTCACAACGTCATGAAGGGCTACTGGAACCGCCCGGAGGCCACGGCCGAGGCGATCAAGGACGACTGGTTCCACACCGGTGACATGGCACGCGTGGACGAGGACGGCTTCTACTTCATCGTGGATCGCAAGAAGGAGCTCATCATCCGCGGCGGCTTCAACGTCTACCCGCGCGAGATCGAAGAGGTCCTCTACGAGCACCCGGCCGTCCGCGAGGCCGCCGTCGTCGGAATTCCGCACGAGACGCACGGTGAGGAGATCGGCGCGGCCGTCGCGCTGAAGCCGGGCGCTGAGGCCACGGCCGACGAGATCCGCGAGTACGTGAAGGCCCGCGTCGCGCCCTACAAGTACCCGCGCGTGGTCTGGTTCGTCGACGAGCTCCCCAAGGGCGCGACCGGAAAGATCCTCAAGCGCGTGATCGAGGCGCCCGCCTCCTGAGCGGGGTTTCGTGACGCCGCTTCGCGGCTCCGCAACCTCCGAGGGTTCCGGAGGTTGAGGAGCGGGCGAAGCCCGCGTCACGAAACCGGAGCCCTTAGGCTCCCCCTATGGCTCTGAATCCTGTTGCCGACGTTCTCAAGAAGGCGAACCGGACGCTCGCCGGTGCTGACGAAACTCTGACGACCGTGGCCGGCACGCTGGGCACTGTCGAAGGCACGCTCGAGACCGTCGAGGGCACCCTGACGAAGACGCAGACGGTCCTCGAAGGTGTGCAGTCGCTGTTGACCGAGCTCCAGGACGAGCTCGAGCTCCTGAAGCAGCTCCCGGACATGCAGAAGCAGCTCGCCGAGATCCACGCCGCCGTCGTCAAGTGAGCACCCGGCTGAACGCACGGCAACTGATCGAGCTCGGGCTCGATGAGGGGTCGTGGTCGTCCTGGGACGTGGCGCCGACCTACGGCGACATTTCAGAGGACTAAGCGGCCGACTTGGCCGCAGCCCGTGAGCGCAGTGGCGTCGACGAGTCGGTGCTAACCGGTGAGGCTCGGGTGCGTGGTCGTCGCGTCGGTGTGCTGATCAGTGAGTTCGGGTTTCTGGCTGGATCGATCGGGCGGGCCACCGCCGATCGGCTGGTCGCCGGCATCGAGCGGGCCACCGCCGAGAGGATCCCACTCGTGGCAGCGCCGTGTTCCGGTGGGACGCGCATGCAGGAGGGCACGCCCGCCTTCGTGCAGATGGTGCGGATCTCGGCGGCGATCGCTCAGCACAAGGCGGCCGGGCTTCCGTATCTGGTCTACCTCCGCCACCCCACGACGGGCGGCGTGATGGCGTCCTGGGGATCGCTGGGACACGTCACGGTTGCCGAGCCCGGTGCGCTGGTCGGCTTCCTCGGGCCGCGGGTCTATGAGGCGCTGTACGGAGAGCCCTTCCCCGAGGGTGTGCAAACCTCGGAGAACCTGCAGAAGCACGGACTCATCGATGCCGTCGTGCCGCCCGAGGAGATCGGCGAGATCCTCGACCGGACCCTGTCCATCCTCCAAGCGCGACCTGCGGAGGTTGAGGAGCGCGAAGCGCGTCACGAAACCGGAGCACCGGAACCCCGCGACGCGTGGGATTCCGTCACTCGCTCACGCAATCCCGAGCGCCCCGGCGTCCGTCGACTCCTTCACTTCGGCGCGTCTGAGGTCGTTCCGCTGCACGGCACGGGTCAGGGCGAGTCGGACCCTGGCCTGCTCATCGCCCTGGCTCGCTTCGGCGACGCGCCCTGCGTCTTCCTAGGACAGGACCGGCGCGGGCAGTCGGCGGAGCACCCGATGGGTCCGGGCGCGCTGCGTGAGGCGCGGCGGGGGATGCGACTCGCGGTCGAGCTCGGGCTGCCGCTTGTCACGGTGATCGATACGCCGGGTGCCGCGCTGAGCGCCGAGGCTGAGGAGGGTGGCCTCGCCGGCGAGATCGCGCGCTGCCTGTCGGATCTGGTCAGCCTCCCCGCGCCGACCCTCTGCCTGATGCTCGGTGAGGGCAACGGCGGTGGCGCCCTGGCGCTCATGCCCGCCGATCGCATCATCGCGGCCGAGAACGCCTGGCTCTCGCCGCTTCCGCCGGAGGGCGCGAGCGCGATCGTCTATCGCGACACCGAGCATGCCGCCGAGATGGCACGTGCGCAGCGGGTGCGGTCGGCGGATCTGGCCGCGGTCGGCGTGGTCGATCGGATCATCCCCGAGCCGACCGACCCGGCCGAGGAGCCCGAGGCGTTCTGCCGTCGCGTGGGCGAGGTGCTGGCCTGGGAGCTGAGCCAGCTGTACGGCGCTGAGGCGGGACCGTTCGGACGCCGCGTCACGCGCTACGTCGACTAGGCCGCCTCGGCCATTGCGCGCTCGGCACTCGCATGGGCCTGGCGCGTGGTCACCAGGTAACCCACGATCGCGAGCACCACACCACTGACCAGCATCACGGTGAACGAGGCGTGCGAGGCCGTCGCGAGTCCGGTCTTGAGCGGTCCATGGAGACGCCCGAACGCGATCGCGCCCAGCACAGCGACGCCGAGCGCGACCCCGACCTGGCGGCTCGTCGAGGCAACCGCGGCCGCCACACCTGCCTGCGACCGCGGCATCGTCGACCGGATCGTCGCCGAGCTCCCCGACGCCGCCGACGAGCCCGAGGCGTTCTGCCAGCGGGTCGGCGCGGTGCTCGAGCACGAGCTCGCCGCGCTGCTCGACGCGGGGCCCGGGACGCCCGCCGAGCGGGCCCGCCGCTACGCGTAGAACACGTTACAGTTCGGCCCCATGAGGACGTACGTCGTGAGCGGAGCCGCGTCGGGGATCGGGGCCGCGACCGCGGCGCTGCTGCGCGAGCAGGGCGGCCGGGTGATCACCGTCGAT
>JBQCDC010000439.1:0-4413 GCA_051961575.1 Marmoricola sp. | reverse complement strand
TTCGGGCGGCGACCGCCAGCGCGGCGGTCGTGACGACCGTCGTGGCGGTTCCGACAAGAACCAGTACGTCGAGCGCGTCGTCGCGATCAACCGCGTCGCCAAGGTCGTGAAGGGTGGTCGTCGCTTCAGCTTCACCGCCCTCGTGATCGTCGGCGACGGCAACGGTCTGGTCGGCGTCGGCTACGGCAAGGCGCGCGAGGTTCCTGCGGCGATCGCCAAGGGTGTCGAGGAGGCGAAGAAGCACTTCTTCCGCGTTCCCCGCATCCAGGGCACGATCCCGCACCCGGTCCAGGGCGAGAAGGCCGCTGGCGTCGTCCTCCTGCGTCCGGCTTCGCCCGGTACCGGTGTGATCGCCGGTGGTCCGGTTCGCGCCGTGCTGGAGTGCGCGGGCATCCACGACGTGCTGAGCAAGTCGCTCGGCTCGTCCAACCAGATCAACATCGTGCACGCGACCGTCGCCGCGCTGCAGATGCTCGAGGACCCCGACGCGGTTGCTGCCCGTCGTGGCCTGTCCGTTGAGGACGTCGCCCCGAGCGCTCTGCTGAAGGCCCGCGCCGAGGTCGTCGAGGCAGCGGTCCCGGCAGGGGTGAGCGAGTGATGGCACAGCTGAAGGTCACGCAGCTGAAGGGCAAGGTAGGCCTCAAGCAGAACCAGCGCGAGACGCTGCGGACGCTCGGCCTCAAGCGCATCGGCGACTCGGTGGTCCGTGAGGACCGCCCCGAGGTGCGCGGAATGATCAACACGGTGCGCCACCTGGTCGCCGTTGAGGAAGTGAACTGACATGAGTGCACCTCTGAAGCTGCACCACCTGCGTCCTGCGCCGGGTGCCAAGACCGCCAAGACCCGCGTGGGTCGCGGTGAGGGCTCCAAGGGTAAGACGGCGGGTCGCGGTACCAAGGGAACCAAGGCGCGTTACCAGGTTCCGGTCGCCTTCGAGGGTGGCCAGATGCCGATCCACATGCGTCTGCCGAAGTTGAAGGGTTTCAAGAACCCCTTCAAGGTGGAGTTCCAGGTCGTGAACCTGGACCGCATCTCGTCGCTCTTCCCGGAGGGTGGCGCGATCTCCGTCGCCGACCTCGTCGAGCGTGGCGCGGTCCGCAAGGGCCAGCCGGTCAAGGTCCTCGGCCAGGGCGAGATCGCCATCGCCGTCCAGATCACCGCTGACAAGTTCTCGGCTAGCGCCAAGGAGAAGATTGTGGCGGCTGGCGGAACGGCAACTGAACTCTGAGGTTGCTCGTAGGTTCTCATTGAGGATCGCATAGGCTGCACGGCGCGGTCCCGGATCATCCGGGCCGCGCCGTAGGCAATCAGGGAAAACCCCACCGAGGAGAGGCCACACGTTGCTAGGCGCATTCGCGAACGCGTTTCGAACGCCTGACTTGCGACGCAAGTTGCTGTTCGTGCTGTTCATCGTGGTCATCTTCCGACTCGGTTCGCAGATCCCCACCCCGGGCGTCAACGTCACCGCGATCCACTCCTGCCTGCAGGGCAAGACGGGCACGCTCTACAGCCTGATCAACCTGTTCTCGGGTGGCGCGCTGCTCCAGCTCACGATCTTCGCGCTGGGGATCATGCCCTACATCACCGCGAGCATCATCCTGCAGCTGCTGACCGTCGTCATTCCGCGACTGGACACGCTGCGCAAGGAGGGTCAGCAGGGCCAGGCGAAGATCACGCAGTACACGCGTTACCTGACGCTCGGCCTCGCCATCCTCCAGGGCACCGGCATTGTGGCGCTCGCGCGCTCCGGCACGCTCCTGCAGGGCTGCAACAACATCCTGTACGACCCCAACTCGTTCAACTCCGCGCTCATCATGGTCTTCGTGATGACCGCCGGCACCGCGGTCATCATGTGGCTCGGCGAGCTGATCACCGACCGCGGCATCGGCAACGGCATGTCCATCCTGATCTTCACCCAGGTCGTGGCCCGGTTCCCCGCCGAGCTGTGGCAGGTCAAGATCAGCAAGGGCTGGTGGATCTTCACCGGCATCATCGTCGTCGGCATGGCGATCATCGCCGCGGTCGTCTTCATCGAACAGGCGCAGCGCCGCATTCCGGTGCAATATGCGCGAAGAATGGTCGGCCGCAAGATGTACGGCGGCAGCTCGACCTACATCCCGCTCAAGGTGAACCAGGCGGGCGTCATCCCCGTCATCTTCGCCTCCAGCCTGTTGTACCTGCCGGCCATGGCCGTTCAGTTCGACAGCGGCTCCAACAACGCCGTGCTGACCTGGATCAGCCGGCACTTCGTCCAGGGAGACGACCCCATGTACATGGGTGCGTACTTCCTCCTGATTGTGTTCTTCACCTACTTCTACGTCGCGATCACCTTCAACCCAGAGGAAGTCGCGGACAACATGAAGAAGTACGGCGGCTTCATCCCCGGGATCCGGGCGGGTCGACCGACGCAGGAATATCTGCAGTACGTCCTCTCCCGCATCACGCTGCCGGGCGCGCTCTACCTCGCTTTCGTTGCATTGATTCCGTTGGTTGCGCTCAAGCTGGTCAACGCCACCCAGAACTTCCCCTTCGGTGGCACCTCGATTCTGATCATGGTCGGTGTTGCACTCGACACCGTGAAGCAGATCGAGAGCCAGCTCCAGCAGCGCAACTACGAAGGGTTCTTGCGATAAATGCGAATTCTCCTCATGGGCCCTCCGGGCGCCGGCAAGGGAACCCAAGCGACTGACCTTGCCGCCCGAGTTGGCGGCGCGCACATCTCCACCGGCGACATCTTCCGCCAGAACGTCGCCGACGAGACGCCGCTCGGCCGAGAGGCCAAGAAGTACATGGACGCCGGGCAGTACGTGCCCGACGAGATCACCAACGGCATGGTCCGTGCGCGTCTGGCCGAGCCCGACGCCCAGGCGTTCGTGCTCGACGGCTACCCGCGCACCGCGGACCAGGTGGCCGAGCTCGACGACATCCTCGGTTCGATGGGTGCCAAGCTGGACGCCGTCATCTCGCTGGTCGTCGCCGACCGCGAGGAGCTCGTACAGCGCATGATCAAGCGCGCCGAGACCAGCGGTCGCGCGGACGACACCGAAGAGGTCATCCGGCACCGACAGGACGTGTACGACAGCGAGACGGCGGCCCTGCTGCCGATCTACCGTGCCCGCGGCATCCTGCACGAGGTCGACGGCGTCGGCACCATCGACGAGGTCGAGGCTCGCGTCGCGGACGTCGTGAGCGCGATCGATCGCGCCTGACCGTGGCTTTCTCCGATCGGGGGATCGAGCTCAAGACACCTGAGCAGATCGAGCAGATGCGAGTGGCCGGCCTCCTGGTCGGACGCACCCTGGACCTTCTGCGCGACTCGGTTCGACCCGGGATCACCACGCGTGATCTGGACACCCTCGCTGAGCAGCACATCCGAGACCACGGCGGTGTCCCGTCCTTCCTCGGGTACGGCTACCCGCCGTTCCCGGCGACGATCTGCGCCTCGGTCAACGACGCCGTCGTGCACGGCATCCCGGGCGACCGGGTCCTGGAGGAGGGTGACGCGATCTCGATCGACTGCGGCGCGATCGTGGACGGCTGGCACGGCGACGCGGCGATCACCGTCGCGGTCGGCGAGGTTCGCGCGGAGGTTCTCGAGCTCATGCGGGTGACTGAGGAGTCCATGTGGCGCGGCATCGCCGCCGCTCGCCTCGGTGGTCGTGTGACGGACATTTCGCACGCCGTCGAGGGCTACGTGCGCTCGCAGCCCCACCCCTCCGGTGGCGCGTACGGGATCCTCGAGGACTTCACCGGTCACGGCATCGGCTCGGCCATGCACCAGCCGCCGAACGTGCCGAACTACGGCAAGGCGGGTCGGGGGCCGAAGCTCGTCCGCGGCCTCGCACTCGCCGTCGAGCCGATGGTCACCCTGGGCAGCAAGGACACCGTCGTCGACGACGACGAGTGGACCATCATCAGCGACGACGGCTCGTGGGCGGCCCATTTCGAGCACACGTTCACGCTGATGCCCGAGGGAGCCTGGGTGCTGACCGCGATCGATGGCGGGAAGGCCCGTCTGGAGGCGCTCGGCGTGCCGTACGGCGGCCACTGACCGTTTAGGTCAATCCGCCCTGGTGGGCTATTCTGGAGTGTCGGCCCAACATGGGTCTGCTTCGTGGTGCCTCGCGGCTGCCCGGAATCCACTGCTCTGCGTCGGTTAGACGCGTGCGCCGGTGCCGGGGTTGAGGTGCAACAGGGCGGCACATGAGGTCCACATCGGAGATTGAGGAGCGCGGTAGCGCGTCACGAAGTCCCGATGGCGGTTCCCGGGCTGACGGTAGATGACGCGCTACAGATTGTGGAGGACATGCCGAAGAAAGAAGGCGTGATCGAGATGGAGGGCTCCGTTGTGGAGGCCCTTCCCAACGCCATGTTCCGGGTCGAGCTGACCAACGGACACAAGGTGCTCGCCCA
>JBQCDC010000438.1:0-6626 GCA_051961575.1 Marmoricola sp. | reverse complement strand
ACGGTTTCGACGGCGGTCGAGCCCTTTCGCGACGCCGAGGAGCGGCTCGTGCGACAGGGCAGGATCAGCTACCACGCGCTCGCCTTGTGGGAGGACGAGGTCGTCGGGTTCACGACCGTGTCCGTTGCAGGGTCCGATCGCTCGAAGGGTTACCAGTGGGGGACGTTGGTGGCGGCGAAGCACCGTGGGCATCGCCTCGGCCTGGCGCTGAAGGTCGCCAACCTGCGGCAGATCCAGCAGCACGAACCCCAGATGCGGGCGATCACCACCTGGAACGCCGAGTCGAACGGGCCGATGATCTCGGTCAACGAGCAATTGGGCTATGTGGCGGTCGAGCGCCTGGGGGAGTTCGAGAAGCGTTGGTGATCAGGCTCGTGCGAGGACAGCGACCACGTAGTCCTCGGCGGGCGGGTCGAGCTCGTAGGTGCCGAAGCGGTGCTGGACGGTCAGGTCGACCGCGGCGGCGTCGGCCGCGAACTCATCGAACGGGTACGGCCGCGCGGAGCCGTGACCGTTGATCGGATGGAACCCCACGAGGATGCGACCGCCCGGAGCCAGCAGATCGCGCAGCCCCGCGAGGAGGCGCTGCTCGGTGTCCGGTGCCAGGAGCACGATGACGTTGCCCACGAGCACGATCAGGTCGAAGGACGTCGGCAGGTCGTGGTCCTTGAGCAGCTCGGGTGTCAGCGCGAGGAGGTCCGTGGCGACCATGGGCAGGTCCGGGTAGCGCTTGGCCGCGTCCCCGACCAGGGACTCATCCTTCTCGGCCGCGACGACCGTGTGCCCTCGGCGCTGCAGTTCTGCGCCGATCCGGCCGATCCCGGCGCCGGCGTCCAGGATCGTCGAGCCGCGCTTGGCGAGGGTGTCGGCAAGGCGGGCCTCGCCGACGATGTCGGCGCCGTCCTCGATCAGCTGGGAGAACCGCTCGAGGTAGCCGGTGGTCTCGCCGGTCTCCCAACGGGTCTTGGGGAGTTCGGTCATCACAGCTTCCTCAGGCGGACCCAGCGCACCGAGTGGTCGGCGTCCTTGCGCAGCACGAGATCGGCGCGTGAGCGGGTGGGCGCGATGTTGTTGTTCAGGTTCGGGCCGTTGATGGTGTCCCACAGTCGCATGGCCTCATCGACCGCGGCGTCGTGGGTCAGCGTCGCGTACTTCGCGAAGTAGGACTGGGGATCGCGGAAGGCGGTCTCGCGCAGCTTGAGGAAGCGGTCGGTGTACCAGCGCCGGATGTCCGCCTGGTTGGCGTCGACGTAGACGCTGAAGTCGAAGAAGTCACTCACGGCCAGGCCGGTGCGGCCGTCCGCGCGCAGCGGCGCGGGCTGGAGCACGTTGAGTCCCTCGATGATGACGATGTCGGGCCGCTTGATGTGCACCTTCTCGTCCGTGACGTTGTAGACGAGGTGGGAGTAGGTGGGCGCCTCGACGTCGTCGCGACCGGACTTCAGGTCGATGACGAACTTCAGGAGCGCCTTGCGGTCGTAGGACTCCGGGAAGCCCTTGCGGAGCAGGAGCCCCCGTTCGGCGAGGACCTCGTTCGGGTAGAGGAAGCCGTCGGTGGTGACCAGCGACACCCTCGGGTGCTCCGGCCAGTGGGCCAGGAGCTGACGCAGAACGCGAGCGGTGGTCGACTTGCCGACCGCCACCGAGCCGGCGAGGCCGATGACGAAGGGGGTCTGAAAGGCGCGCTCCTGACCCAGGAATTCGATCTGCTGGCGGTGCAGCTTTCCCGCGGACTCGACGTAGAGGCTGAGAAGTCGGGACAGCGGGAGGTAGATCTGCTGGACCTCGTCCATGTCCAAGCCGTCGCCGAGGCCGCGCAGCTTCTCGATCTCCTCGGCGGTCAGGGGTTGGGTGATCCGACCCTCGCCCTGAGCGAGGGCGGCCCAGTCGTCACGGTCGAGCTCGACGTACGGCGAGCTCTCTGTGTTCGAGTGATTGGGCACGTGACCATCCTTACCTGGCCGCTCCGCGAGTTCGACAGCGGGCTGCAACCTGTGCGGCTCCGTAGAATCGCGCCGCTGCCCGGGCTTCGACTCGGGGTCCTCGATCGATCTCGTGCTGAGGATGGGTGATCCGGCGAGCCAGACGATCGAGAGTGTCCCGCCAATCGCTGCGATCACGAGCGTCGGACCGACGCCGATGAGGCTCCCGACTACGCCACCGAGTATCGCGCCCAGGGGGCGGATGCCGTAGTTGACGGTGGAGAACGCGCCTGAGACGCGGCTTCTCATGTCGTCGTGCACGACGGCGGTTTGCAGGGCGTTGAGGTTGATGTCGAACATCATGATCCCGAACCCGCTCACGGCCTCGACGATCGCGAGAATCGTGGCTTTCGTCAGGTCGGGGCCGGAGGCAAGGGGAATCAAGGCGTACGGCGCGCTGAACAGGACCGCCCCCACTGCAATGGTGCGGCCGATGCCGATCTGCTGGGCGATCCTGGCGGCCAGGACCGCACCGAGCAGCCCGCCCACCGCGCCGACACCGAACGCGAGTCCGATCTCACCCGCAGAGAGTCCGAGGGTCCTGCTGGCGTAGAGGAGCACCAGGGCGGCCGCGACGAAACTGAAGAAGTTGAGTGTGGTGCAACACCGTAGGGACGCGGCCATATAGGGGTGGCGCCAAAGATAGCCGAAGCCTTGAGCCGCACGGCGCACAAACGGTTCATGGCGGGCAGGAGGCGCCGGTTCGCTCACGCGGACGCGTCTGGTCATGGTGGCGGAGAAGACGAACGACACCGCATCCACGAGCATCGTGACGGGTGCGCCCAGGGCTTGGATCAGGGCGCCGCCGAGCGCCGGCCCGGCAATGAACGAGCCCGACCGGGTGGTACTGAGCAGTGAGTTGGCTTCGACGTATCGGTCGCGGCTGACCAGCGAGGCGAAGAAGGGCGCGTACGCGGTCTGTGAAACCGTCCGTGTCACGCCCGCAACAAGTGCGACGGCCACCAACTGCATCCGGGTGAGCGAGCCGAGCCACCATGCGAGCGGCACAGTCGCGATGGTGAGTCCTTGGAGGAGATCGCTCAGGACGAGGAGTCGACGCTTGCTGGCCTGTTGGTCGACCCAGGCGCCGACGAACAGTGACAGGAGCTGCGGCGCCCAGATGGCCGCGGTGAGCAGGCCGACTTCGGTACTGGACGCGCCCAGGAGAGTGATCGCGATCAGCGGGAGCGCCAACTCGGAGACCCGGTCGCCGAGATCGGAGACCCCTTGTCCGACCCAGTACGTAGCGAACCGCCGGTCGCGATACAACCTGGTCACGAGACGGCGTCGGTGCCGCGGTGCCGATGCCGTGCTTCCGCGGACGGCAGAACGCGGCGCCGGATCCGCACCAAGCGCGCCTCATCGGGCACCTCAACGGCGGGAGCGTCCTTGCGGAGCACGTACGGCGCCAGTAGCTGCTCCATCGCGCCCTCAACCTGTTCTAGCTCCTCGCGAGTGACCAGGATCGTCGTATCTGACAGGCCTGACAGGTCCAACCACTCCAACTCCAAGAGCGGCTCAACCTCGCGCTGCCACTCGCCAACCGGGTCGCCCTCGGTTGCGTCCATGGCGTCCCGCAGCGCTCGTGCGGCGTGGCGCCCTACCTCGTCCTTCACGCTTACGCGGAATCCGCGAGAGGCCGCCTCCCACCAACGCTCGCGACCGTTTCCCAGCGTCTCGGCGTCGCGGACGAGCCCATGTTTCGCCAGATGCCGAAGGTGCCAGCTGGTGACCGACGGGGAGGCTCCCACGTGCGGCGCCAGACCTGTCGCCGTATGCGGCCCGTTCTGCTGGAGACGGGTCAGGATCGCAAGCCGCACCGGATGCGCCAACGCCCGCATGCCTTGGGCGTCGAGTTCGACGTCGCCGTAAGGGTTCGACATGTCCGTCCAATCTGAGAGAACTGTATCGAGATAACTCTCTCATATTGCGCCGGCGTCCAGGTCGCACCGCAGAGGGCGTCGGCGTTGGGCCGATAAGATCTGGGCCATGTGCGGAATCGTGGGTTACGTCGGTCACCGTCAGGCCAAGGATGTGGTGATCGAGGGACTGCGACGCCTGGAGTACCGCGGCTATGACTCGGCCGGTATCGCGGTCATCGCGGACGGCGCGCTGCATGCGGCCAAGCGCGCGGGCAAGCTCGCCAACCTGGAGAAGGCGATCATCGAGGAGCCCCTGCCGGCATCCTCGGTCGGGATCGGGCACACCCGCTGGGCGACCCACGGCGCTCCCAACGACGTCAACGCGCACCCGCACCTGGGCGAGACCCGCCGGGTCGCCGTGGTGCACAACGGCATCATCGAGAACTTCGCCGAGCTGCGTGACGAGCTCGTCGCCGCCGGGGAGTCGATGCTGTCGGAGACCGACACTGAGATCGCCGCGCATCTGCTCGAGGCCACCGTCCGCGGCGGCCAGGACCTGACCCCCGCCATGCAGACCGTCTGCCGCCGACTCGAGGGCGCCTTCACGCTGGTCGCCGTCGACGCTGAGGATCCGTCGCGCGTGGTCGCGGCGCGTCGCAACTCGCCACTCGTGGTCGGACTGGGTGATGGTGAGAACTTCCTCGGGTCCGACGTGGCCGCCTTCATCGAGTTCACCCGTGAGGCGCTCGAGCTCGCTCAGGACCAGGTCGTCACGATCACGGCGGACGAGGTGTTCGTCACCGACTTCGACGGCAACCCTGGCGAGGCCAAGCAGTACCACGTCGACTGGGACCTGTCGGCTGCCGAGAAGGGCGGCTTCGACTGGTTCATGCGCAAGGAGATCTTCGAGCAGCCCGACGCCATCGAGGCGGCGCTGCTCGGGCGTCGTACGACCTCGGGCGCGCTCCAGCTCGACGAGCTCCACATCTCCGACGCCGAGCTGGCCGAGATCGACAAGATCATCGTGATCGCGTGTGGGACCTCGTTCTACGCGGGCATGGTGGCCAAGTACGCCATCGAGCACTGGACCCGCATTCCGTGCGAGGTCGAGCTGGCCTCGGAGTTCCGCTACCGCGACCCGATCCTGACCCGCGGCACGCTGGTGGTGGCGATCAGCCAGTCCGGCGAGACCGCTGACACGCTGCAGGCGATCCGGCACGCGCGGACTCAGAAGTCCAAGGTGCTGGCCATCTGCAACACCAACGGATCGACGATCCCGCGCGAGTCCGACGCGGTCATCTACACGCATGCCGGCCCGGAGATCGGGGTCGCCTCCACCAAGGGCTTCCTGACCCAGCTGGTCGCCTGCTATCTGCTCGGACTCTTCCTCGCGCAGACCAAGCGCACGCTCTTCGGCGACGAGATCGCGCGGATCCTCAACGAGCTGCACGACATGCCGGCGCGAGTGCGTAGCGTGCTGGCCAACACCGAGCAGGTCTACGAGCTGGCTCGCGCCCACGTGGATACGAGGTCCGTGCTGTTCCTCGGTCGCCACGCCGGCTACCCGGTCGCTCTCGAGGGTGCGCTGAAGCTCAAGGAGCTCGCCTACATCCATGCGGAGGGATTCGCGGCGGGCGAGCTCAAGCACGGCCCGATCGCGCTGATCGAAGAGGGGCTGCCGGTGCTGTGCGTGGTTCCGCCGCACGGTCGCGACCAGCTCCGCGAGAAGATGATCTCGGGCATCCAGGAGGTCCGTGCCCGCGGCGCTCGGACCATCTGTCTGGTCGAGGAGGGGGACGCAGGCATCGACGCGTACGCCGACGTGATCATCCGGCTGCCCGTGGCTCCCGTTCTCCTGCAGCCGCTCTTGGCCGCGGTTCCGCTGCAGCTGTTCGCCTGCGAGCTCGCGACGGCGATGGGCCACGACGTCGATCAGCCCCGCAACCTCGCCAAGTCGGTCACCGTCGAGTAGGTCCGTGCGCGGCGTCATAGTGCATTTCGCCTGGTAGGGGCACACTCGACTCGTGCGCGCATGGATTGTTCGCCAGCTGTTCGAGCGACTGGGGTGTCGCTACTGGTACTTCGTCGCGCTCGTTCAGGGCAGTGCTGGTGTTCTCGTCGCGTCGGTGACGTCGCTCGCCCTCGCTTCCTTCTGGCGGCCGTCGCCGCATCTGCTGATCGAGATCACGGTTCTGGCCGGCACTCTCGCGGGCCTCTCGATCATGGCCGTGTCGCTGAAGCCGGCGCGGATGGCCGGTCGCTTCTGGGAGTGGCGCGCGAATCCTGACGCGACGCCGGAGGAGACCGTCGAGCTCTGGAACTTCGTTTCCTCTGCGGTGTTCCGCAACTTCCGCAACCCCAGCTTCCTGGTGCTATTGGTAGCGGTGGTGCCCGGCTGCGCGTTCGCAGCTCACGTGGACCACACGGGGTGGCCCGGCTTCTGGGCGATGGTCTTCGCCTGCATCATCCCGGGGCTGTACGGCTTGGTCGTCAGCTTCTCGGTCGGGGAGCTGCTTTCCCGCCCGTTGCTGGAGATCATTGCCGAGCGGCTGCCGGACGACTTCGAGTTGGCGAGCGACGGTCTGCCGCTCGCGAAGCGCCTGATGATCGCCCTGCCCACCTACACGATGGCCGCTGCGGCGTTGGTCGCCGCGATCCTCGGGCATGGCCGGGGTGCCGGTGCGCTGTCGTGGACCGTCGTCGTGGTCATGCTTGTGGGCGTCGCCCTCTCGACGGAGTTGACGGTGCTGCTCGGGGACTCGATCACCACCCCGGTCGCGCG
>JBQCDC010000437.1:0-4576 GCA_051961575.1 Marmoricola sp. | reverse complement strand
CGAACCTGCGCCGGCTCCTGCTGAATCAACCCCCGCGGCACCTGCCTCGGGCACGTCCGTCACGCTGCCCGCGCTGGGCGAGTCCGTAACCGAGGGAACGGTCACGCGCTGGCTGAAGAACGTCGGCGACGCCGTTGCGGTCGACGAGCCGCTGCTCGAGGTCTCCACCGACAAGGTCGACACCGAGATCCCTTCGCCCGTCGCCGGCACCCTGCTCGAGATCAAGGTTGCCGCCGACGAGACCGTCGAGGTCGGTACCGAGCTCGCGATCGTCGGCAGTGGTGCTCCGGCTGCGGCAGCACCGGCTGCAGCACCGGCACCCGCGGCTGCGCCCGCAGCGCCCGTCACTCCCCCTGCACCTCCGCCCCCGCCAGCGCCCGCTGCCGCACCTGCTCCGGCGGCTGCCCCTGCACCTGCGGCCCAGCCGGCCCCCGCTGCAGCGCCGGCCCCGGCGGCTGCGCCTGCCCCCGCCGCGTCCAGCTCCGACGACGGCCCTGCCTACGTGACGCCGCTGGTCCGCAAGATGGCCGCCGAGAACGGGGTCGACCTGGCGACGGTGACCGGCACCGGCGTCGGTGGCCGCATCCGTAAGCAGGACGTCCTCGCAGCCGCTGCCGCGAAGACCGCGCCTGCCCCGGCTGCCGCCGCAGCGCCTGCCGCGTCCACGCCGTCGGCAGGTCCGTCGCCACTGCGCGGCACCACCGAGAAGGTGAGCCGTCTGCGCAAGGTCATCGCCGAGCGCATGACCGAGTCGCTGCACATCTCCGCTCAGCTGACTCAGGTCTTCGAGGTCGACGTCACGTCGATCGCGCGGTTGCGTGAGGAGAAGAAGGCGGAGTTCCTCGCCCGTGAAGGCGTGAAGCTGACCTTCCTGCCCTTCTTCGCCAAGGCCGCGATCGACGCGCTCAAGGTGCACCCCAAGCTGAACGCCAACCTGAACGCCGAGGCCGGTGAGGTCACCTACTTCGACACCGAGAACATCGCCTTCGCGGTCGACACGGAGCGCGGACTGCTCACGCCGGTGGTCAAGGCCGCAGGCGACCTGTCGGTGGCCGGACTCGCGAAGAAGATCGCCGACATCGCCGAGCGGACGCGGACCAACAAGATCACGCCCGACGACCTGACCGGCGGCACGTTCACGATCACGAACCTCGGCAGCTTCGGCGCCCTGTTCGACACGCCGATCATCAATCAGCCGCAGGTGGCGATCCTCGGTCCCGGCGCTGTCGTCAAGCGTCCGGTCGTGATCGACGACCCGAACCTCGGCGAGACGATCGCGGTCCGGCACATGGTTCACATCGCGCTGACCTACGACCACCGGTTGGTCGACGGCGCGGACGCGGGCCGCTGCCTGCAGGACGTCAAGACGCGACTCGAGGCCGGTCAGTTCGAGGTCTGAGAGGCAGATCACGCGCTCTCCGGTTAGTGTGACGCGGCGTTACAGGTATTAGGCTGTGACACTGCGCTAGACCGAAGGAGTCCGCATGTCCCAGGCCACTCACCTCGAGGTTCTCATCGTCGGCGCCGGGCTCTCCGGCATCGATGCCGCGGTGAACATCAGCAAGGCGTTCCCGGCACGCAGCTACGCCCTGCTCGAGCAGCGCGAGGAGCTCGGTGGCACCTGGAGCCTGTTCAAGTACCCCGGCATCCGGTCGGACTCGGACATGTTCACCCTCGGCTTCAACTTCAAGCCCTGGGACGGCAAGGACGCCATCGCCGACGGCCCGGACATCCTGCGGTACCTGCGCGAGACGGCGGCCGAGTACGGCGTCGACCAGAAGATCCGCTACGGGCACAAGGCGACCCGCTACGAGTGGTCCAGCGAGGACCAGCGTTGGACGGTGACGGTCGAACGCACCGACACCGGCAAGACCGAGACGCTGACCTGCGACTTCCTCTTCTCGACCAGCGGCTACTACAACTACGAGGCCGGCTACACGCCTGACTGGCCCGGCCTCAAGAGCTTCAAGGGGCAGGTCGTGCACCCGCAGCACTGGCCCGACGATCTGGACTACACGGGCAAGCGGGTGGTCGTCATCGGCAGCGGTGCGACCGCGGTCACCCTGATCCCCTCGATGGCCCGCGAGGCCGGCCACGTCACGATGCTGCAGCGCACGCCGACCTACATCGTCAGCCAGCCGAAGATCGACCCGATCGCGCAGACGCTGCGGCGGACGATGCCGAAGGCGGTCGCGGCCAAGCTCATCCGCGCTCGATACGAGGCCGTCACCATCGGGTTCTACGAGTTCTCCCGCCGCAATCCCAAGGCCGCGAAGGCCATCCTCAAGCGCTGGGCGAAGGTCCACCTCCCCGACGACTTCGACTACGACAAGCACCTCACTCCTCCCTACAACCCGTGGGACCAGCGGCTCTGTGTCGTGCCCGGGGCCGACCTCTTCAAGGCGATCCACAGCCACAAGGTCGACATCGTCACCGACCACATCGAGACGTTCACGAAGACCGGCATCGTGCTCAAGTCGGGCCAGGAGCTCGAGGCGGACATCGTCGTCACCGCGACCGGCCTCGACGTGCTGGCGCTCGGCGGCGTCGAGTTCGTGGTCGACGGCAAGGAGATCGACCTCGGCAGCACCTACACCTACAAGGCGCTGATGCTGAGCGAGGTTCCCAACTTCGCCTTCATCGTCGGCTACTCGAACGCGTCGTGGACGCTGAAGGCCGACCTGGTGTGTGAGTACGTCGTGCGTCTGCTCGAGTACATGGACCAGCACAACTACAAGGTGGTCGTGCCGCGTCACGAGGAAGGTTTGGAACCGCACCCGATGCTCGACCTGACCTCGGGCTACCTCCAGCGCGCCGCGGGTCGCCTCCCGATCGCCGGCGACCGCGACCCGTGGCGGTTGAAGCACAACTACTTCTTCGACAAGAAGTTCCTGCGCAACAGCGAGCTCGCCGACCACGTCGTGGAGTTCAGCGCCTGACGCTCAACGGATCAACGTCGTCTTCGGATACACCGGCAGTAGCACCGGTGGGCGGGGCTTCTGGTGGAAGTCGAACTCGCTGATCAGATTGCCGAGGGTCGGCTCGTTCTCGCGCACATCGGGGCGCGGGTCGGCCCGTCCATCCGTCGCGGGATCGAGCCGCTGCCCGTGGAGGAAGTCGTCCTCGATGAACTTCGCGAAGGCATCGAACGACAGGATCTGGTGGTCGATGAAGCCGCGACGCGCGTACGGGCTGATGAGCAGTCCCGGCACCCGGAGGCCGTAGCCGTTCTGGTCCACCGTGGGCGGGACGACGTGATCGTAGAACCCGCCCCAGTCATCCCAGGAGATGAAGATCGCGGTGGACCTCCAGTCAGGTCCGGACATGATCGCGTTGACCAGGTTGGTCACGTAGGACTGACCGACACTGATCCGAGCGGGTGGGTGCTCGCTCACCAGGTTTGAGGGAACCACCCAGCTCACCGCGGGCAGGGTCCCCGTCCTGGCCTGACGCAGGAAGTCGGTGGAGGTCTGGATGTTGCCTTCCTGCTGGTCGGCGCGGACGGTGTCGAAGTACGGAAGCGGATTCCAGATACCTGGGGTCGTCGCGTTCTGACTGACGCGGGGGCAGGACACTGCCGCCGCGTCCTCGCAGTCAGGTTCTCCTCCGACGGTGATGTAGTAGCCCCAGGAGATCCCACCCTTGTGCAGCAGGTAGGTGAGATCGGTCCAGGCGTAGATCGGCGCCGCTGCCTGTCCGGTGCCGTCCTTGACCTGCTGGTTCGGCAGACCTCGGTGGAGGTACAAGCCGTGCTTCGGTTGGAAGTTGAAGCAGCTGGACGGGTCGTTGTGCTTGCCGCAGTGAGCTGCCCACTCGGACACCATGAAGAGGTGCGACGGCAGGCTCCATGAGTTGTCCGGCTCGAACATGTGGTCCTGGAGCACGAAGTCATGCGCGTAGGTCCAGTAGTTCGGGATGTCGGAGCCCGTGTGATAGCCCATGACATCGCTTCTGGCTGCGTTGGTGCACGCGGGATCGTCGAGGTTGGCACAGTTCCGCGATGCCAACATGACCCTTTGAACGAACCCGTTCATGCGGCCACCGTTGACGTCGCCGACCGCATCGACCTGCGCGTGTGGTCCGCCACCGTCCCGGTCCTTGTGGTCCACGAACGGGCGCTGGCACGCCTGATGCCGGCCGGCCGGCACACAGGCCACCGGGTGGCCGTGAATCATCGGGATGCCATCGGCCCCCGGATACGTGCCGAAGTAGTTATCGAACGACCGATTCTCCTGCATGATCATCACGATGTGCTGGATGTGATGGATGCCGGGGCCGGGCGGCGGCACCCTCCCGATCGGCGAAGCAGCGTCACCCTCATCCAAGATCAGGGGAACGGCAGCGGCGATGCCGATCAGCAGCGCCAGCGACGCCCACAGAAGGGATCGCGGGATACGTCCGAATCTCAAGGGCAGCCTCTCCAAGGGTCGTCAGGCATGCCCCCGGAGCACGATGTTCACACGTCGGGCTGAGCGATCCCAGCCCGACGCGCCGCCTACAGGTTGATCATGTGGCCCGCGATGCCCTCGATCGCTTCCTTGACGGCCTCGGAGAGCGTCGGGTGGGCGAAGACGTT
>JBQCDC010000436.1:0-9546 GCA_051961575.1 Marmoricola sp. | reverse complement strand
CAGCCGACCCGACCACCGAGCGTCGGCTCGCGACCTGCTGACGCAACTATCGGAGGTTGAGGAGCGCGAAGCGCGTCACGAAACCTCCTCGATCCGCGTCGGCATCTCCGGCGTCCCCGGCGTCGGCAAGTCGACCTTCATTGAGGCCCTCGGCACCCACCTGACCGGTCTCGGCCATCGCGTCGGTGTCCTCGCCGTCGACCCGTCGTCGGTGCGCACGGGTGGTTCGGTGCTCGGCGACAAGACCCGGATGCAGTCGCTCGCGACCGACCCGAATGCCTTCATCCGGCCGTCGCCCTCCGCGGGCACACTCGGGGGCGTGGCGCGAGCCACCGCGCAGGCGATGCTCGTGTTGGAGGCGGCGGGCTACGACGTCATCCTCATCGAGACGGTCGGCGTCGGTCAGTCCGAGGTCACGGTGGCAGGCATGGTCGACACGTTCCTGTTCCTGACGTTGGCTCGAACCGGCGACCAGCTCCAGGGCATCAAGAAGGGCATCCTCGAGATCGCCGATGTCATCGCGGTCAACAAGGCCGATGACGGCGACCAGGAAGTTGCCGCCAAGGCCGCCGCTAAGGAACTCGCCGGCGCCCTGCGGCTTGTCTATGGCGGTGGCGACTGGGTGCCGCCGGTGCTCACGGCGGCGGGCCTGACCGGCAAGGACGTCGACGTCGTCTGGGAGCGGATCCTCAAGCACCGCGACCACCTGGGGGAGCAGGGCCTGGTCAACAAGCGCGCCGCTCAGCAATGGGAATTCACCTGGGCGCTGGTGCGCGACGAGCTCGACCAGAGGCTTGCCCATTCGCCGGGGGTCAGGTCGATCCGCAAGCGGATCCAGGCGGCCGTCCTGGCGGGCGAGATCGTCGCGCCGATGGCTGCCGACGAGATCCTGGCGGCATTCGACGCGGATTGAGACAGGGCGTGACGCCCATGGCAGACTCGCGTTAGCGGGGGTGATACGACTGTCAACGCCTACAACCGGGAGTGCCCTACATGCGCGTGTTCACCACGTTCGAAGAGATCGAAGAAGCCGCCGGGAGCGAGCTCGGCGTCAGCGAGTGGGTGCAGATCACGCAGCAGAGGGTTAACCAGTTCGCGGACGCCACGGGTGACCACCAGTGGATCCACGTCGACATCGAGCGCGCCAAGGGTGGGCCCTTCGGCGGCACCATCGCCCATGGCTACCTGACGCTGTCACTTGTCCCGTGGCTCGGCTCGATGGTGTTCAGCCTTCAGACCCCCGGCGCCAAGCTGAACTACGGCGTCAACAAGGTCCGCTTCATGAACCCGGTCAAGGTGGGTCAGAAGGTGCGCCTGCGCGTCTCGATCAACGGCGTCACGGACATCCCCACCGGCAAGCAGCTCACCGTCGGTCACGTGGTCGAGATCGACGGTGAGGACAAGCCCGCGATGGTCGCCGAGACTGTCGTTCTGCTGCTGCCGTAAATTAGCGGGTCAACCCGGGTGTACTAGTGGTTCGGTTGAGGCGCCGGTTTCGTTGATGTTTGCCTCTTGCTGAACACGAGGTTACCGGCGGCGTTCGTCAGTTGCCTGGCGATGATCGAGGTGTTGTAGACGGCGCCTGAAAAGCCATTCCAGCCTTGGCACGCGAGAGTGACCGTCTCACCACCGCTGTAGATCAGTCCCTGGAGTTCTGCGGTGGAGTTGTACATCGACGCAGAGTTGGCCGTTTGGACGTAGACGTTGTCGACTGAGTGATTCGGGGTGTTCAAACTGCAGTACAGGTAGGGGGCGACGTACGCAGTGAACTTCGCAGAGAGCTCGAAGTAGCCCGGCGGGACGCTCAATGTCTCAACCGGAACCGAACCGTTGGCCGGAACGGACTGGTAGGTGGGGTTGTATGCGCTGAGGCCGAGACCGCCGGGGTCCTCCCATGCCGCACCGGAACCGGTGTTGGTCAGCACCTGGCCGATGAGCCCGCCGCTGCTGCTGAAGTTGCTGGCCGATCCCGGCGCCGGGTTCTTCCACGCTGCGCCACCCACGCCGTCGTTGGTCAGAACCTGTCCGCCAAAGCCACCGACGCCGTTGATGTCACCGGCCGTGACTTGGGTGGAGTAGCCGATGATCTTGGCTGTGACTACCGCGGTGCCGAGCCCAGCGTTGTAGATGCTCAGCTCGCCGGACTGACCGACGTTCTCCTGGATCGTTCCGGTGACGACCGCGTTCCCGCCGGGATACGTCAAGGTCTGTCCGGAGCCGCCCGCGATATTCATTGCAGGGAAGAAGTCGAGCGTGCCGCTGGACGCGCCCTTTGCGGAGACCGTGAGCTCCACGGTGGTGGCGTTGCTCGGCACGGTGGTGGTGCCGCCGATCACGACGGGTGAGTTGGTCTTCTTCGACGCGATCGCCGTGTTGTTCAGCACGACCTTCGCGGGTGAGAGCGGCACGAAGTTGACGTTGGTGGTGGTTCCGCTGGCGCCGGCGACTCCGGCCAGCATTCCGACGGTGAGAACGGCGATGCTGACCAGGGCCAGCGGTCGTCGCCATGATTTCTTGACACGCCCTTGGGCAGGCGATTGCGCCTGCATCATTGCGTTGAGCTTCTCGATCTGCGCGCGTAGGTCGGCGATCTCGTCGCCGGCGGTGCGCATGGACATATTCGTCATGCGTATTCCCCTCGTGAAGGCGGGCCGGCGCACCGGTGAGTCCCGCCTGACTCAAGCCCCCGACTACCTGAGCAACGCTCGTGACGACGGACGAGCCGCGCCATGCGTGAAACCGTCCCAGAGGGCGACGGAATTCAGTCAACTGCGACCCGTCAGAGCCGTCAACGGGTCCAGGGATAGTGAGAGTTCGTCTGTGCTTCTGACTACCTGATGGTTGGTGTGCGAGTTACAGCACTGCTGCGACCGGACGGCTTGGAGAAGAACACGATCCCGGTCGCGGATCCGACTTTGACCGCCGTGATGTTCGCGTACCCGGCGTAGGCCTCTCCGACGAAGCCGTAGCCGTAACACTGCTCCAGGATGTCTCCACCGGTGGTGGTGATGATGCCGGTGTTGGCGATGGAGGCGTCGGCCGTCGTCGTCACGTAGACGACCTGCACAGCAGCGCCCTCGGGCGACATCAACTGACAGTAGGCCGTGATCGACTGCCCGTTGCCGCTGTAGGCCATGGCGGCGGCGTTGACTGCGTAGGTGCCGGCCGGCACGTTCACGCTGGCGATCGTGGTCGGCGATGAGCTGTTCAGCTGGTCCAGAGTCCTCTGGCCTCCGCCGCCGAAACTGGGCGCGACTGGTTGCCACGCAGCCCCACCGTTGCCGTCAGCCGTCAGGACCTGGCCGGCGCTGCCGTCGGCGGCGCTGATGTCGCCGGCCGTGACCTGCGTCGAGTACCCGGTGAGCGTCGCATTGAGCAGCACCGATCCGGTCCCGTTGTTGTAGAACGTGACTTCGCCGCTCTGTCCGGGGTTGGAGGCCGTTGCGACGGTGGCCGACCCGGGTCCCGCTGGGTACGCGACGGTCTCCTGTTGGGCCGCGCTGTCCTGGGTCGGGAAGAGGTCGACCACGCCACCGGCGGCACCCTTGGCGGTCACGGAGAGCGCGACGGTGGTGGCGTTGCTCGGCACGGTCGTGGTCCCACCGATCACGACGACCGAGTACGACTTGTGTGCGGCGATCGTGACGTTCGAGGTGACCTTCTTCGCGGGGGCGAGCGGCACGATGGTGGCGCTGGTCGTGGACCCGCTCGCACCTGCGACACCGGCCAGCATGCCGACCACCAGCGCTGCGATCGCAGCCAAGCCGAGCGGTCGCCGCCATCGCCTCATCGCGCGGTTGGGCGTTGGCGTCTCGGCCTGGCCTGCCCGTTGTAGCTCTTCGATCTGAGCGCGCAGCTCGGCGATCTCCTCGCCAACGACACGCATGGACATCGTCGTCATGGGTATTTCCTTTCGTCAACTGCGACCAGCCGACGACCCGCCGGACTCACCCCGGGGGGTCGTCGGCCAGCACGGATTACTTGATCGGCAACGTTGTTGCCTGGCTCGCACCGCGGCGCGAGCTCACGACGGCGCCTGAGGCCGATCCAACCTGAGTTGCTGTGAGCGTCTCGTTGACCACCGTTGCCCCTGCCGGGTTCGCGAAGGAGTCGCACTCGAAGCTCACTTGTTCCGACACGGACGTGGTGATCAGCCCTTCGGCGGTGCCGGCACCGTAGTAAGTACTGCCGTAGGCCTGGCTGAGCGGCCCGAGCGACTCCTGGCTTCTATGTCCGTCCGGCAGGACGATCCAGCACTGCAGGAAGTCTGAGGCGACTGATGAATAGCCGCTGTAGGTGTCGATGACGTTGTAGGTTCCAGGAGGCACGACCACCGAATCGACCGTCGCGAGCGAGACATGCGGCACGCTCGCGAAGCCGGAGGTGCTGGAGAACGCCTGACCCTGCGTCGTCCACGAAGCATCCCCCGTCCCGTCGCTGGTGAGGACCTGCCCATTGCTGCCGCCGACGCTATTGATGTCGCCCGCGGTGACCTGGGTCGAGTAACCGATGATCTTGGCGGTGACGACGGCGCTGCCGATGCCGTTGTTGAGGATCGTGAGCTCACCGGACTGGCCGACGTTCTCCTCGATCGTCGCGCTGGCCACCACGTTCGATCCCGGATACGGCAGGGCCTGTCCCGAGCCTCCGCTGGGGTTCTGGGCCGGGTAGAACTCCAGGGTGCCGACCGAGGGACCCTTGGCGGTGACGGTCAGCTCGACGGTGGTCGCATTGCTGGGCACGGTGGTGGTGCCACCGATCACCACAGGCGAGCTCGTCTTGTGAGCGGCGATCGTCGTGTTCGTGAGCACGGCGTGCGCCGGTGACAGGCTGAGGAAGGCGACATCCGTGGTCGTCCCGATCGCACCTGCCACTCCGGCGAGCGTTCCGACGATGAGAACGGCGATGCTGGCCAGGGCCAGCGGCCGGCGCCACGACCTTCTGGCGCGATCTCGTGCGGGCACTTCGGCCTGCATTCGCTGTTCGAGTTTCTCGAGGTGAGCGCGCAACGCAGCGATCTCATCGCCGGTGCCGCGCATGGACATGTCGGTCATGTTCTTCTCCTTCTCTGAGGTGGCCCGGGCGTACCCGGACCACCTGACTGAAGCCCCCGATTGTTTGGTCGAACGTTGAAGTGGTTGGTCAGATTCGATCCGTCCTAGGGGTTGAAGATCATCACCGAGCCGTTCACCCAGTCGTTGCTGTCCAAGGGTGAGGCGGTGTAGTTCTGAACGCAGAGTCCGATCCTGTAGCTCCCGGTGCTCGGTGCCACGAAGGCCAAGCTGGAGGAGTAGGTCTCCCGGCCGTTCGGCACCGTTTTCACGACGATGTATTGGCCTGGGATGAAAAGGGTCGGCGTCGTGGCGCCGGGTGCGATGTAACAGGCTTCGATCAGGAACGGCACCGGCGACGCGGCGCTGGATGCCAGCCCGGCGGAGGTGGACTCCTGAACCGTCTGACCCGCCTGAACGGACACCGTGGTGCTCGGCCCCGCAATCGCGGGTGCGGTCTGACCACCCGGAATGCTGCCGGCCCACCCGTAGAGAGCGAAGACTCCGACGACGCCGATGTGCGAAGGCGTCTGCCAGGATGCTCCGCCGGATCCGTCGTTGGTGAGGACCTGGCCGGAGGTACCGCCGACCCCGTTGATGTCCCCGGCCGTCACCTGGGTCGAGTAGCCGATGATCTTGGCCGTCACTACGGCGGTGCCGAGACCTGCGTTGTAGATGGTCAGCTCGCCGGACTGACCGACGTTCTCCTGGATCGTTCCGGTGACGACCACATTCCCGCTGGGATACGTCAGGGTCTGTCCGGATCCGCCCGGGATATTCATGGCCGGGAAGAAGTCGAGCGTTCCGCTGGAGGCGCCCTTGACGCTGACGGTGAGTTCGACCGTCGTGGCGTCGGCGGGAACCGTCGTCGTGCCGCCGATCACCACCGGTGAATTGGTCTTCTTCGAGGCGATGCTCGCGCCGTTGAGCAGCACCTTCGCCGGTGAGAGCGGCACGAAGGTGACGTCCGTCGTGGTGCCGCTGGCGCCCGCGACGCCGGCGATCATGCCTACCGCAAGCACGGCCATCGCGACCAATGCCAGAGGTCGACGCCAGGACCGCTGTCGGACCACCGCCGATGGCGCCTTGATCAGTGAGTTGAGTTTCTCGATCTCGTTTCGCAACTCGGCGATCTCGTCGCCGGAGCCGCGCATGGACACACTTGTCATGCGCTTTCCCTTTGCCCAAGGCGGGCCGGAAGGGCCGGTGAGTCCCGCCTGACTCAAGCCCCCGATTACTTGAGCAAACGCTCGCGACGCGGAGAACCGCGCCCTGCATGCGAAATCGCCCCCCGTGAAGCCAGGCGACGCGTATCAGTCAACTGCGACTGGTCAGAGCCGTCAACAGGTCCAGAAATACGAAAGGTGAGGACGGGATCAGTGGACGACGGTTCCGGTCGCGGATCCAACCTGTGTAGCGACGACGGCGTCGTTCTGGACCACGACATTGCTCGAGAGGGATGACTCGCAGTAGAGGGTGATCGCTCCCGCAGAGGTGGTGGCCAACATCTGCACCGTTCCCGACCCGTAGTAGGTGCCGTGGAAGGAGGTGTCGATGGCGCCGAAGGCGGTTTGGCTGACCGCACCGTTCGGCAGTCGCAGCCAGCAGTCGGCGAAGTCGGGAGTCGGTGCGTGGGCATCGAAGGTCGCGATGACGTGGTAAGACCCCGCTGGAACGTTGACCGGATCCACCAGGGTTGGCGCGTCGAAGGCGAGTGGCTGATCTCCGGCGCTGCTGGTGTAGGCCTGACCTGGGGTCTGCCATGCAGCGCCACCCACCCCGTCATTGGTCAGCACCTGACCGGCGGTACCGCCCACTCCGTTGATGTCGCCCGCGGTCACCTGGGTCGAGTATCCGGTGATCTTCGCGGTGACAACAGAGGTTCCGGATCCTCCGTTGTAGAAGGTCAGCTCGCCGGACTGACCGACGTTCACATTGATCGTGTCGGTGGTCGCAACGTTTCCGCTCGGGTATCCGAACGACTGGATACCAGCACCCGGGTTAAGTGCGGGGTAGATGTTGATGTAGCCCGAGGCCGCACCCTTAGCGCTGACCACCACTTGGATCGCGGTGGCGTTGCTCGGCACGGTCGTCGTGCCGCCGATCACCACGGGCGAGGTCGACTTGTGCGCCAGGATCGATGCATTGTTCAGCACCGCCTTGGCGGGCGAGAGCGGTACGAACGTCACGTCGGTCGTCGTTCCATTGGCGCCGGCGACTCCCGCCACCATGCCGACCACCAGGATCGCCGCGCTGACCAGTGCCAGTGGTCGTCGCCAGGAACGCTCGCGCGACGGTGTCGCTGCCACCAACGCTCTGAGACTCTCGATTTCGCTCCGCAACGCGGCGACGTCGTCGCTGGTCGCGCTCGTAGATGTGGTGGCCATGTGCTTCCCCTCGTCAGAGGCGGCCCGGTGCGCATCGCTAAGTGCCGCCCGACTCAAGCCCCCGATTACCTGGAACGAGACCAGTGAAGTGTTGGCGCGACGCAGGGGTCAAGGGTGCAAGCCCCCGGTCACATGTCGTGCCGACACCCCGGGTAGCGGCGGTCGCGATCAGAGGTAGTCAGGGATGACGATCGCGTCCGGGTCCTGACGCACCGGCATCACCTCGACGGCGGTGCGCCCCATGGCGATGGCGGTGGCCCGATGGGCGTCGTCGCCCTCAGGAAAGGCTGAGCGGCTCGCTTCGGCCCACTCCTCGTCGCTGAACTGCGGCACGGCTCCGACCGTCGGCCGATCTGGCAGGGCGAGCAGCACCGGGATGGCGAAGTCGGCGACGGTCGACCGGACGCCGTACTTCTGGATGGGCGTCAGGGCCTGCCACTCGGTGTCCCCGTGCTTGCGCTTGCGCCGGGGGAGCGACGCCGCGAACGCCTCCTCCGCCAGCCGATCGACTGCCACGGTGAGTTCGCGCTCGGTGAATCGCATGTCTCCATTCTGCTGGGTTGCCGTTTGTCAGCGCGCGCCAAGATGGCGACATGGACATTGGTCTCCACTACTCCCGATTCCCCTCACCTGCCGGCAGCTCGATCGCGGCGACGTTCGCGGAGACCGCGCGCATCGCCGACCAGGGTGGCGCCGCTCTGCTCACGTGCATGGACCACTACTTCCAGATGGAGGTCTACGGCGGCCCGCCGGAGCCGATGCTCGAGGGCTACACCGCCCTCGGCTTCGCTGCGGCTCAGACGGAGCGGATCCGCCTGGGCCTGCTGGTCACGGGGGTGACGTATCGTCACCCCGGCCTGCTCGCGAAGATCGTCACGACTCTCGACGTGCTGTCCGAGGGTCGCGCCCAGCTGGGCATGGGCGCCGCCTGGTACGACCGTGAGCACGACGGGCTCGGGGTGCCGTTCCCGCCGGTGCCCGAGCGCTTCGAGCGCCTGGAGGAGACGCTCCAGATCTGTCGCCAGATGTGGAGCGACGACAACGGGCCCTACAAGGGCAAGCACTATCAGTTGGCCGAGACCTGGTGCGTGCCTGCGCCGGTCCAATCGCGCATTCCGATCATGATCGGTGGCAGCGGCGAGCGGAAGACGCTACGGCTGGTCGCGCAGTACGCCGACGCCTGCAACCTCTTCGGCGCGGACGGCAACGACATCCGTCACAAGCTCGACGTGCTGCGCACGCACTGCGATGACGTCGGTCGCGACTACGACAGCATCCGCAAGACGGCCATGGCCGGCATCGGTCTGGACCCGATCGCCGACCCCGAGGCATTCGTACGGCGCATGGAGGAGTACGCGGAGCTCGGCATCGAGCTGGTGACGATCAGCCACGACGGCGTCGACCCGCGGGCTTGGACCTCGCAGGTCCTCGAGACGGTGCCGCCGAAGATCCGCGACCTGTAGGGCGTCTCTCTAGCGGAGTACGCGCGGGCCGAAGCTGGGAGCTGCCCGCTTGAATGCGGCGTCACGCGCCGCCGTGGTGTTGGCGGCCGCGAGCAGAAACAACTGCTCGATGCGCTCGCGCGCGAACGTGCGGCGGGCCGACGAGTTCCAGCTGGTGTTGAAGAGCCGCTTGGCAGCGGCGACCGCGTCGGGGGAGCGAGCGGCCAGCTCCTCGGCGAACTCGAAGGCACGTACGACCGGGTCGGCCGCGACTTCGGTGACCAGGCCGAGCTCCTTGGCCTCGGTGCCGCTGATCATGGCGGCGGTCATGGTGAGCTTCTTGGCCACATCGATGCCGACGAGCTCCTTGAGGCTCTGGATCCCGGACATGTCGGGGATCAGACCCCAGCGACCCTCGAGCACCGACCACTCGGCGTCAGGGGTCGTGATGCGGAAGTCGGCGGCCAGGGCGATCTGGAGGCCGCCGCCGTAGCAGTGCCCGTGCACCGCCGCGATCACCGGAACCGGCACGCGGCGCCAGGCCCAACAGGCCTCCTGGAAGGCATTGGTGCCGCGCAGAGGGCTCGGCAGGAAGCTGCGCACGATGCCGACCGGGCTGCGCAGCACGTTGGCGAAGTCGAGGCCCGCGCAGAACGATTCGCCGTC
>JBQCDC010000435.1:0-6437 GCA_051961575.1 Marmoricola sp. | reverse complement strand
GCCAGCACCCTCGCCTGCGGCTTGATCTCCTGAGCCGCGAAGATGCCGCGCACCGAACCCTTGGTGGTCAGCAGCGGCTCGCGGTTCAACAACTCCAAGTAGCGAGTGAGTTGTTCGACGCCATCAATTTCGCCACGACGTTTGATCTCGACAGCGACGCTCAGTCCCTCCGAGTCACGACACATCAGGTCGACCGGCCCGATCGCGGTCATGTACTCGCGGCGAACCAGAGTCAGGCCTTCGGCCAGCGTCTCGGGGAACTCGGCAAGCAATTCCTGCAGGTGCTTCTCCACGCCGTCCTTCTGCAGACCCGGGTCGACGCCCAGGTCGTGCGAGGAGTCGTGCAGGACCTCTTCGATCTTGATCCGAAGCGTGTCTCCCGCCGTTCCCGACGCCTGCGACGTCACGGTCCACTCGAGAGTGCCGTCGACCTCGTCCTCGCTCACCGTGCAGGGCGGGTTCATCCAGTTGAGCGGTTTGTAGGAGCCACCGTCCGAGTGGACCAGGACCGAGCCATCGGCCTTACGGACGAGAAGGCGCGTCGCCATCGGGAGGTGGGCGGTCAGCTTGCCCGCGTAGTCGACCTGGCAGCGGGCAATGACGAGGCGCACCCGAGGAGCCTATGACACCCTCAGTTCCGAGCGTCGGAGGCTTTCATCTGCTCGACGAAGTGGGCGCTGAAGGCGCGCTGTGCCGCGTCGAAGCCACCATTCGCCTCGACGTAGCTCCTGCCCCCGCCGCCCTCGGCGAGCAGGTAGCCCACGCCGACACGACCCCACTGATCCTGGACCCACCTGGTGAAGAAGTGCCCGTCTCGGGCCGCGATGTCGGCGTCGGATGGACCACCGGCCGCGATGATCCCCTCGAAGGCCTGCTGCAGCTCCGGCAGACCGACACCGCTCTTGGCGCTCGTCCGGTGGATCGGGATCTCCTCCGCGTCGAACGGCCGCGCGAGCCAGAGGCTCGCCTTCAGCTGTCGGTAGGCGATCTCCGCCTCAGGCGCGTCGGACTTGTTGATGATGAAGGAGTCCGGGACCTCGACGATGCCGGCCTTGAGGAACTGGACCTCGTCGCCGCCCATCGGAGCGATGACCAGGTAGACGTGCTCAGCGAGGAGCTTCACATCTGCCTCGCTCTGACCGATGCCCACCGTCTCGACGATCACGCAGCCGAAGATGCGGGACAGCAATCGGCACACCTGGAAGGTCGACGGACTCAGGCCGCCCAGCTCGGTGTCGGACGCCTCACTGCGGAAGTAGAGGCGCTCGGTCAGACCGTGCAGGCGAAGGCGGGTCCGGTCCCCCAACAGGGCCCCGCCCGAGATCGCGCTGGACGGGTCGACGGCCACGACGGCCACGGACAGATCGGGATCAGCATCCAACAGGTCACCGGCAAGCCGTCCGAGGAGGGACGACTTACCCGCACCAGGCGTGCCGGTGACGCCGATGACCGGAGACGACTTTCCGTGCCCCCGCTGCTCGAGCAGCTGGAGAACGTGCGCGCGACGCGCCGGCGCCGTCGCGCGACGATCCTGGAAGATCGAGACCAGTCGAGCGACCGAATGAGAGTGGAGCTCGAGCGCCTGATCGACGAGGCCCTCGAGTTCGGCGACCTCAGCCGGCGTCAGCGACAAGGTTTTCCTCGATCACGTCGACGAAGGACGACATCACGTCGATGAGCTCGTAGTCCGACGGCGTGAACACCCGCTTCACGCCCATGTCCTTGAGCGTCTGGATGTCGTGTGGCGGCACGATTCCGCCGACGACGAGGCTGATCCGGTCGCGCGCACCGTGAGCGTCGAGCCGCTCCAGCAGCTGCTTGGAGAGCTCGATGTGCGAGCCCGACAGGACCGATGCTCCGATCGCGTCGGCATCCTCCTCGACCGCGGAGCGGACGATGTCCTCAGGACTCAGGCGGATGCCCGAGTAGATGACATCGAAGCCGACGTGACGCGCGGACACCGCGATGACCTCGGCGCCGTTGGAGTGCCCGTCGAGACCCGGCTTGCCGACCACCAGACGCGGCCGGTGGCCGAGCTTGTCGGCGAGCACGGCGATGCGCTGGCGCAGGACCTCGACTCGGTCGATCGCGAGGTCCAGGGTCTGACCGTCGACGCCCGTCGAGGGACGGTATTCCCCGAACACGTCGCGCAGGGCACGCGCCCACTCACCCGTGGTGACTCGCGCGAGCGCACACTCGATGGACGGTTCCATCATCGAGGTGCCGTTCTGCGCGGCCTCCTTCAGCGCGGCGAGAGCGCGCTCGACACGCTCCGGGTCACGGTTCTTGCGGGTCGCCTCGAGATGCTCGAACGTCTCCGCAGTCGCGGTCTCGTCGGCCTTGAAGATGCCACCGTCCTCACCGCCCAGGAGCGGCGACGGCAGACCGTCGGTCCACTTGTTCACCCCGACGACGATCTGCGAACCGTTGTTGATGGCGCTCATCCGCTCACCCATCGAGCGCACCAGCGCCGACTTCATGTAGCCGGACTCGATCGCGGGGACCACACCACCCATGTCGAGGATCGCGTTGATCTCGGCCCACGCGTCGCGCTTGAGCTCCTCGACCTTCGCCTCGACCACCGGGCTGCCGTTGAAGAGGTCGGGGTACTCGAGCAGGTCGGTCTCGTAGGCGAGGATCTGCTGGAGGCGCAGCGCCCACTGCTGGTCCCACGGTCGCGGAAGCGACAGCGCCTCGTTCCAGGCCGGCAGCTGCACAGCGCGCGCACGGGCGTCGCGACTCAGCGTCACACCGAGGGTCTCGAGCAGGATGCGCCACGCGTTGTTCTCGGGCTGGGCCTCGGTCAGGCCGAGCGAGTTGACCTGGACGCCGTAGCGGAAGCGACGGAACTTGGGGTTCTTCACGCCATAGCGGTTCAGCGCGATGTCCTCCCACATCTCCGTGAACGCACGCATCTTGCACATCTCCTCGACGAACCGGATGCCCGAGTTCACGAAGAAGGAGATGCGACCGACGATCTTCTCGAAGTCGTCCTCGGCGATGTTGCCGCGCTCCTTGAGGAGGTCGAGCAGGCTGATCGCGTTCGCGAGGGCGAAGGCCAGCTCCTGCGTCGGCGTCGCCGCCGCCTCCTGCAGGTGGTAGCTGCAGATGTTCGAGGCGTTGAACTTGGGCATCTCCTCGAGGCAGAACTCGTACATCTCCGCGATGATCCGCATGCTCTCCGC
The DNA here is from genome assembly GCA_051961575.1 of Marmoricola sp. Classification (GTDB taxonomy): domain Bacteria; phylum Actinomycetota; class Actinomycetes; order Propionibacteriales; family Nocardioidaceae; genus Marmoricola. Next base: position 3,252 of record JBQCDC010000435.1, on the reverse strand, counting down.
GGGCGGATAGATGTAGGTGCCTCGGGCGAGGTATTCCTTGATGAGGTCGTTCTGGGTGGTACCGCTGAGCAGCTTGGTGTCGACGCCACGCTCGCGGGCGAGGGCCACGTAGAGCGCCATCAACCACATCGCGGTGCCGTTGATGGTCATCGAGGTGTTCATCTGCTCGATCGGGATCTGGTCGAACAGGATCGCGAAATCGTCGAGCGAGTTGATCGGTACCCCGACCTTGCCCACCTCAGGGCGTGCGATCTCGTCGTCGGAGTCGTAGCCGCACTGGGTCGCCAGGTCGAACGCGATGGAGAGACCGGTCTGTCCGCGCGAGAGGTTCGAGCGGTACAACTCGTTGGACGCCTTGGCAGTGGAGTGGCCCGCGTAGGTGCGGATGATCCAGGGCTTGTCGCTCACGACGTTGCCCTCGGCGTCCCGGATGTGGTGCGCGTCCGAGTTGTGTTCGTTTTCGGTCATAACTTCCGACTCTATTTGCTCCCCGGTGGGATTCCCACCGTGAGAAGGGTGTGCGCTCCGACACGTTTCACCGTGCTAGCACGCTTGTTCGGCGTCGTGACCAGTGCCAGCGTCCGAACCAGCGGATCGCCGATGCGGCCCGGGGGGCATGTCGACACTCGAACCGGAGGTTTGAAATGCGCACACTCACCAAGTCTCGGAAACGGGTCGCCACCGTCGTCGTCCTGCTCTGCCTAGCGAGCGGTGGTGGATGGGCCCTCTCGGCCCAGGCCTTCGCCAGCAGCGCAACGAGACAAGCGGCCACGACGACGACCCTTTCGCCCACTCCGCCACGGCCCCCATCCGGGGTCCATTCCTCGGCCACGCCGACGGTCACGGCCACCAACGCGCACTGTGGACAGACGATCACGGCGAGTCTGACTCTGAACGGCGACCTCACCTGCCCCGGCGCAACCGCCCTGACGGTGGCCGGCACGTCGGTGACGCTCAACCTCAATGGTCACACGATCAACTCGGACAACTCTTCGTACTGCATCGTCGTCTCGGGAACGACCGACACCGTCGAGAACGGGACGATCACCCACTGCTATGTCGGGATCTTGGCGAACGGCAGCAAGGGCACTTACACGAAGTTGACCATCACATCGAGTAGCTACGGAGTGGACGACCTCGGCGCGTCTGACAAGATCACCGCGAACACCGTCGCCGGCAACGCGGCGACAGGAATCATCGCGAGCGGCGACGGCGCGACCCTCACCGGCAACCGGGTCTCCAGCAACAACTGGGGCATGGTCGTCGAGGGCTCCGGCGTCAACGCGTCCGGCAACGCCTTGGACAGCAACACGGTCAACGGGCTGTACATCAACGAGTCTTCTCTTGCCACTGCGACCATCACCGCCAACTCGGCGAACTACAACGGCTCGGAGGGTATGTACACCGTCCCGGGTTCGGGCCCCGCAACGGATGGCGGCGGCAACACGGCCCACGGCAACGGCTACACCAACGCAACGTCGACGCAATGCGTCGGAATCGCCTGCTCCTGAGGTGAGTCCTCGGTTGACCATGGGAGGCTTACTCCCATGGTCAACCTGACGCGCATCTACACCCGGACCGGCGACGGCGGCCAGACCCGCCTCGGCGATATGAGCCTCACCAGCAAGAACGACCCGCGGCTCCACGCGTACGCGGACGTGGACGAGGCGAACGCTCAGCTCGGGGTAGCGCTCGCCATCGGCGAGCTGGAAGCCGACGTCGTGCGCGTCCTCACCACGATCCAGAACGACCTCTTCGACGTCGGCGCCGACCTGTGTACGCCCGTCGTGCAGGACCCGAAGTACCCGCCGCTGCGCATCACGCAGGAGTACATCGACCGACTCGAGGCCTGGTGCGACCACTACAACGAGTCGCTGGAGCCGCTGCGGTCCTTCATTCTCAACGGGGGGACGCCGGCGGCAGCGCAGCTGCACGTGGTCCGCACGGTCGTACGACGCGCGGAGCGGGCCGCCTGGGCCGCCCACGAGACCTACGCCGACGTGATGAACCCGCTGGCCATCACGTACCTGAACCGGCTCAGTGACCTCATGTTCATCCTCGCCCGCTATGCGAACCGCGAGAACGGCGATGTGCTCTGGGTGCCCGGAGGCGACCGCTCCTAACGGGACCGCAGCGCCGGGTCAGCGGGAGGCGCGGCCTCGAGCCAGGCCTGGAAGCCGACCAGGGCACGGCTGCTCATCGAGATCTCGAACTCCGAGCCGTCACGCGCGCATCGCACCACGACGTTGTCGGGATACAGCGAGTGCGCCTCGTCGGTGCCGGGCACCCTGACCCCCAGATAGCGAACGTGTTCGCGACGGAGGGTCTCCTTGGGACGCAGCCCAGGGGTGAAGATGCGGAACCACTGGAGCTCGTCGTGTTCGTAGCGACCCAGGCCGAGCACCCAGCCGCGGCCCTCCGACACCATCCGCCGACGCCAGCTGAGCTCGAAGGTGCCACCGCTCCGCGAGATCCAACGGCGGCGGACAACCAAAAGGACGCCGTAACAGAAGGGCACGCCGAGCAGGAAGGCGGCCCAGTCGGCCACCCACTGCCACAGCGTCATCTACCCCTCGTTCCGGCGTCCCTCATGGAGCCTAGAAGCTCAGTTACCAGCCTCGGCGGCGCTCATCTTCGCCTCGAGAAGGCGCTGGGCCTCGGCGAAGCTGCTCTCGTGCGAGATCTCGGCGAACTCGCACAGGAGGCGCACCTCGTTGTTGGCCACCGAGATGAAGCCACCGTCGGTGGCGGCCACCCAGTGACCGTCGTCGGCCGTGCGAACGTCGATCTGGCCGGGAGCCAGGACCGAGAGCACCGGGATGTGATCGGCGAGCACGCCGATCTCCCCCGCCACCGTGGTCGCGTTGACCACGGTCGCCTCGCCCGACCAAACCTCGCGGTCGGCCGCGACGAGCGACACGTGCATGTTCTTAGCCATCAGAGGCTCTTCTGGATCTCAGCCCACTTCTTCTCGACGTCGTCCAGACCGCCGCACATGAAGAAGGCCTGCTCGGCCACGTGGTCGTAGTCGCCGTCGGCGATCTTGTTGAACGCCTCGATGGTGTCGACCACCGGAACGGTCGAACCCTCGATGCCGGTGAACTGCTTGGCCACGTAGGTGTTCTGCGAGAGGAAGCGCTGGATACGACGCGCGCGGTGCACGATCGTCTTGTCCTCTTCGGAGAGCTCGTCGACACCGAGGATCGCGATGATGTCCTGGAGCTCCTTGTTGCGCTGCAGGATCTGCTTGAC